>JAGQPD010000217.1 GCA_020426865.1 Planctomycetales bacterium | reverse complement strand
ATGATCGACATCTGCGATTTCGCCGTGGGACTCAGCCGCCAACTTTACGGTAAGACAATCGCCAGCGAACGGCCCCTGCATCGACTAACAGAACAGTGGCATCCATTGGGGCCGGTGGGCGTCGTGACGGCGTTCAACTTTCCGGTCGCGGTTTGGGCCTGGAACGCCATGATCGCCCTGGTTTGCGGTGATACCCTGGTATGGAAGCCCTCGGAAAAGACACCGTTGTGCGCGATCGCTTGCCAGGCGTTGGCACAACGCGTGATCCAGGACATGAAAACCGTTCCGCATGGCGTGCTGAATCTTGTGATTGGCGGCACGGATGTTGGCCAGAGCGTTGCCGGCAATGTACAGCTGCCACTGATATCTGCCACCGGATCGGTCGCCATGGGACGTGCCGTCGCCGCGACTGTCGCCCAACGATTGGGCCGTTCGCTGCTGGAACTGGGTGGCAACAATGGCATGATCGTTACCCCCTCGGCAGACCCGAAACTTGCATTGCGCTCGATCGTTTTCGCCGCCGTGGGAACATGCGGCCAACGTTGCACGACATTGCGCCGGTTGTTCGTCCACGAAAGCATCGCCGATACGCTCGTCCGGAAGCTCGTCCATACGTATCAACAACTCCCGATCGGCGATCCTCGCCAATCCGGAACGCTCGTCGGTCCGCTTGTTGATCAACACGCATTTCGCGCCATGGAGGCTGCCTTGCAATCGGCCCGCAGCGCCGGTGGCGTCGTTTATGGAGGCCAACGCGTCACTTCCGCCGTCCCAGCAAACGGGTATTACGTCCAACCCGCAATCGTGGAAATCGCGCACGACGCACCCATCGTTCGCGATGAGACGTTTGCGCCGATTCTGTACGTCATCCGCTACGAAAATTTTTCTACGGCCATCGAAATGCACAACGCAGTCCCACAAGGTCTATCGTCCGCCGTGATGACCAACGACGTACGTGAGGCCGAGTTATTTTGTTCGGCAGCCGGATCCGATTGCGGAATCGTTAATGTGAATATTGGCACCAGCGGAGCCGAAATTGGCGGCGCGTTTGGCGGCGAAAAGGAAACCGGCGGCGGTAGAGAATCCGGCAGTGACGCCTGGAAACAATACATGCGGCGGAGCACGAACACCGTGAACTTCAGCCGCGAACTGCCACTGGCACAGGGTATCAAATTCGAGATTCATGGCGACGACGGCCCATGAGCCAGAAAACGCACACGCTCCCATTGATCCGAGGAGATGCTTTTCATCCGCCTTTTTTTCCGTCATTTTCCGTCATTTTTGTCCCTATGGATCTCTTTTGTCTGTAACCGCTAGCTCCATTTCACGCGGACCACTTGCAGGGCTGAGCGCGGCCCGCTATACTTAGCAAGACTGTTTTGAGATTGAGTCTCAGTTTAAGGAGTAGCTCGCCAATGGCGGACCTCGTGCCCCTTTCATTGATTTCCGTAGGGCGTCAAGAGGAAGTGAGTCAGATTGTCGGTCCAGCCGATGAGGCTCGGAGATTGGAAGAATTGGGAATTCGCCGGGGGACGCGGGTGGAAGTCGTGCAGCATGGCACGCCGTGCATTGTCCGGATCGGCGCATCGCGGTTGTGTTTTCGTTCCAACGATACGTTGAATGTCCTGGTTCGAGAACAGCTGGGATGACGACGCTTGATCGAGTACCGATTGGCGATTCCGTGCGGATTGAGCGGATTGACGGAATGGATGAGGTGAGCGTGCGATTGTTGGAAATGGGGATGACCCCGACCACATCGGTCACGATGGTTGGTAGCGCGCCGTTTGGCGATCCATTGGAAGTTGAATTGAGGGGATATCGATTGAGTCTTCGGCGGAGCGAAGCACAACGAGTGATTGTCTCGTCACATTGAGCCAGCATAATATTTTTTCCCCATCCCAAGCATCAGCAAGGCAAGCACCGGGAGATGCCTCAGGCGGCCCCACCAGCCATTCGCACGATCGCTCTGATCGGCAACCCTAACACGGGCAAGTCGACGTTGTTTAGTGCGCTGGTCGGCGTTGCTCAGCAAGTGGGAAATTATCCCGGCGTAACGGTAGAAAAGAAGATTGGACGGATGCAGCTGGCCAATACTCCGGTCGACGTGGTCGACTTGCCGGGCACGTACAGTCTTGCGCCACGTTCACCGGACGAGATGATCGCGGTCGATCTATTGTTGGGGCGGTTGCCAGGGACGGTGCGCCCGGACGCGGTGATCTGCGTCGTGGACGCGAGTAACTTGGAACGCAATCTGTTCCTGGTCAGCCAGGTGCTTGATCTTCAATTGCCGACGGTGTTGGCATTGAACATGACGGACGTGGCCGAGTCCTGTGGGATCCGCATTGACGTGCGGCAACTGAGTACGCGCGTGGGCGCGCCGATCGTGGAGCTCCAGGCACACAAGCGAATTGGTCTAGACGCACTTCGGTCATCACTTGAGATCGCGATGAGTTCGCCGATTGGCGAGCGATCGACACCGTTTCCGCCGAGTTTCCAGCAGGAAGTTGACCGACTGCAATTGCAGCTCGGGGACACCCTGCCGCGATATTTGGTCGAGCGGGTATTGCTTGACACCAGCGGCTTTCTATCACAATTGCCGCAGGTCGAAGCACTATCGGGCACGGACCAGGTGCACGCGGCGCGCCAGCGGCTTGCCGAGGCTGGATCGCCGGTTCCAGCGGTCGAGGCGATTGCCCGCTACCAATGGGTACAGCAACTCGTCGAAGGCATTGTGTCGCGAGATTCGGTGCAACGCATTTCCTGGACCGATCGAATCGACAGGGTTCTAACGCACAGAGTGCTAGGGTTGATCGCCTTTTGCCTGATGATGCTGATCGTGTTCCAATCCGTATTTTCTTGGTCGGGGCCGTTACAAGACCTTATCTCGTCGGGCTTCGGGCGACTTGGCGGGTGGTTCAGTCGAGTGCTACCGGATGGCCCGCTGCAATCGTTGATTGTGGATGGAGTGATTGGGGGAGTCGGCGGAGTTCTGGAATTCCTCCCGCAGATCTTTTTTCTGTTTTTCTTTATCGCACTACTGGAAGATGTCGGTTACATGGCCCGTGCCGCCTACCTGATGGATCGATTAATGTCACGCGTTGGGTTGAGCGGTAAGTCGTTTATACCGTTGTTATCGTCGTTCGCATGTGCGGTACCGGGGATTATGGCAACCCGTGTCATCGAAAACCGACGTGACCGATTCGTCACGATCCTTGTGGCGCCGCTGGTCACCTGCAGTGCACGACTGCCAGTCTACGCGTTGATGACGATGCTCTTCGTCCCGGACACCTCCTTCCTGGGCGGATGCATCACGCTCAAGGCGCTGACGCTTGTCGGCCTTTACTTCCTCGGTATCGCGGCCGCAATGTCGGTGGCGATGATCTTAAAACGCACGCTTTTTCGGGGTGATACCCCGTCGTTCGTGATGGAGCTTCCCTGCTACAAGTGGCCGTCGCCGCGGATGGTACTGTATCGAATGTTTGATCGCGGATGGGCGTTTGTTCGGCGAGCCGGGACGTTGATCCTTTCGGTGTCGATCCTCGTCTGGGCTGCCAGCTATTTCCCGCATGATGTTTCGATCGACCAACGAGTCCGCGACGAGTACGCAATGGCCTTGGCACAAGCGGAGGCGACCGGTTCGGCCGAGCAGTTGGAAGAAGTTCAGTCGCAGGTCAGCAACGAAATAGCGCAACGGCACCTCAATAACAGCTACCTTGCGTCGGTTGGCCGCTGCCTGGAACCGATCGTACGGCCATTGGGGTGGGACTGGCGTATCGGCAGTGCCGTGGTTGCTTCGTTTCCCGCACGTGAGGTCGTGATTGGTACGCTGGGCGTGATCTACAGCGCCGGCGTTGACCAAGATGAAAGTTCTGCATCGCTTCACGAACAATTGCGGCAAGCCCGCTGGGATGACTCGGGCAAACCGGTTTATACACTACCCGTCGCTTTGTCGATCATGGTATTCTTCGCATTGTGTGCCCAGTGCGCCGCCACATTGGCCGTCATCAAACGCGAGACCAATCAGTGGCGTTGGGCTGTATTTGCCTTCGTCTACATGTCAACACTGGCATACGTGGGGGCTTTCCTGACCTACCAAATCGCCTCGCTGTTGTTGCCAACTGGTTCAGGATAGACCAGTAGATTCTCGTAACCGACATCTCGAAACCGGCACCATCCACGCAGAGAGAGCCATGGGTGAGACAATTCAGAACTTCATCGTCGCCTGCTTGATCACGATTGCCGTGACGGACGTTGTACGCCGATTATGGCGGCTAATATCGCAACGCAACGGCGTTCGTTCCTGCACAGGGTGTACCGGCTGTCCTGCCGACAACTCGCAGGTGACGGTCTCCGTTCATGCAATCACACCGCTTTACCAGGGGGACGACCTGCGCGTGTAGAGGGACGTCCGAATCAAGACCCTCCGCAGAGGATTTACTATGGGTGTGTTGCTTTCCCCGGGTTCAACGGAGCCACTCTGCTCTCAGCTTGTCGATCAAGATGCAATCCACCACGGCCTGACGTACCTGGTTGTCGTACTTCGCCTTCAGTTCGATATCCGCCGGAGTCGTGCGGAACGATTTGCGGCACTCGCATTTGACGACGTACTCGCCGTAATGGCTCTCTCTCCAGATTTCTTGTTGGTATGCTAGCGACCGAACCAGCCGCACCCGAATCCGATCACGTCGTCCAAGCCTGCCGCAGGAAGGGCGAGGAGCCGTTCGTGGATGGCAGCTTTCTCGTACGATCTTGGGGTGTGCTTCTTAGCATCCATGCCTGATTCCTTTGTTTTGA
>JAGQPD010000216.1 GCA_020426865.1 Planctomycetales bacterium | reverse complement strand
ACTGGTCGTCGACGGCAGCCTGGAAATCACGGGCGACCTAGAAGTCACGCTACTTACAAGTTTTGCTTCGGTCGGTGACCAGTTCACGATCATTAGTAACACGAGTGGTAATCCAACAACAGGCATCTTCAATGGTTTGCCCGAAGGCGGTTTGGTGTCCTACGGCGGGAACGTATTCGACATCAGTTACGTTGGTGGGACCGGCAACGACGTAGTTTTGACGACGTTGACCGTCAATCATTTTCCCACGGGTGATTCGCAGAGCATCACAACTAGCGAAGAGACGCCCGTGAATATTGTACTGACGGGCAATGACATTGATGGTGATCTCTTCACGTTCTCGATTGACTCAGGGCCAAGCCACGGATCGTTGACCGGCAGTGGCGCGAATTACACGTATACGCCCTTCACGAACTACGCGGGCTCGGATGCGTTCGTGTTCAAGGTAACCGATAGCAACGGTGGCTTCAGCACGGCGACCGTCTCCATCACAGTCGATCCCGTGCAAGACCCACCCACGCAACTTAGTCTCGCCCCGACGACGGTCGCGGAGAACTCAGCCGTCGGCACATCGGTCGGCACACTATCAACGTCCGATCCCGATGCGGGTGATACCTTTACCTATGCACTTGCCTCGGGAACTGGTGATGCAAACAACAGTTTATTGTCCGTTTCCGGCGACCAACTACAGTTGGGATTCGTGCCGGACTTCGAGAGTCAATCGAGCTATTCAGTCCGGGTTCGGTCCACCGATGCCGGTGGCAATCCAATTGAGCGAGCTTTCACCATCAATATTTCGGACGTAAACGAGAACCCAACGTCGCTTAGCCTTTCAAACAATTCTGTGGCCGAAAACTCGGCCAGCGGGACGGTTGTCGGTACTTTGTCTTCGACGGATCCCGATGCCAATCCATCATTCACATATTCCCTGGTTCCTGGCACCGGCTCGGCGAATAATAGCGCTTTCACAATCGACGGCAATCAGTTGAAGATTACCGCCGTTCCAGACTTCGAATCTCAAAGCTCATACAGCATTCGAGTGCGATCCACCGATCAGGGAGGTTTGTTTGTCGAGCACGTGTTTTCGATCGGAGTCCTCGACCTCAACGAAGCTCCCGTCATTAACGACACCGATCTCTCTGTTTCGAGCTCGGAAGTGAATGAGGGAGATACCATCACATTGAGCGGATCGTTCACTGCCGAGGACGGTGGCGATGCTCATACCGTAACGATTGTCTGGGGTGATGGATCGAACACCACGATTCTGAACGTGCTGGCTGGTGTGACCAGCTTCAGCGTCTCGCATATCGTGGCGGATGACCACCCGACCGCTACATCATCGGACGTGACGACTATCAACGTGACAGTGGATGACGGAATTCTTTCTGATTCGGCCGCGGCGTTCGTTACGGTGAACAACGTCTCGCCGACCATCGAAAATCAGTCGGTTACGACATCCATTTCCGAGAACGGCGTCGCCACCCTAACCGCCGACATCGTCGACCCGAGCACGCTAGACAGTTACACGCTTGTAGTCGACTGGGGAGAGGGCTCGCCAGAGACCGTTAACATTCCCGCGGGCTCCACTTCCTTTTCCGTGAGCCACCAGTATTTGGATGACAACCCATCAGGAACGATTGCGGACGTTTACAACATTTCGATTATCAGCTTCGAAGACGACGATGGTGGCAGCGCGGGACTCGTGCATGGGGGTAGCATATTCTTAACAGGACACGACATCCTCTCGCATTCGCCGCTTGCACAAAACCATTTCGACGATATCGCGCTCGACTATTTGCGTGGAAAGGGCACACCGCTAGAGATCGCTCGTAGTGATTACACGATCGGGCTGTTTCGCAGCTCGACCTTCGTTCCCGGTGCGACGCCAATCAATGGAACGGCCTTTGGCGGAGTCATCCTTGCGAACAGCTCGAATCTGAGTTCTGAAACGGCGTTTCGTAACTATTTAAGCCAAATTGATGTCCTCGTGTTGCCTGAAAACAGCAATACAGCGCTCTTAAATACATATTCAGCAGCAATCGAGGATTTCTTTAACACGGGCGGCGACCTGTTTGTTGATACCAGCAATGGGCAAGCGGGTTACTATGATTTTCTGCCTTCGGTCATTGGTGCGGATGGGCCCGGAATCAACTTCTCCACCGGGTTTTCGGCTACGC
>JAGQPD010000215.1 GCA_020426865.1 Planctomycetales bacterium | reverse complement strand
TCAACAACCAGCTCATCAACAACCCACCACGCGAAACCGTGATTCCGCCGGTAAAGAAATAGGTCGAAAAACCAAACAGTAGATAACTGATTGCCACCGCTTGCGTCACGATCAACGCTTTATATTTGCCTTGATAGTAGCGGCCATATGTGTAAAAACCAAACAGAAAAAACACCACCAGACAGACAATCGTCAGCGGGACCGCCGTGGCGTAGTATTGGTCCCGAGATGTGCGGAATACCTCCGCGATCTGTTCCGCACTGGTCGATACACCCGTCGCCACGAACAAATACAGACGCAATCCCATCGCTAGCACCAGGCTCAGCTGGATCAGCCCGATATCCGCCACGATGCGAAGCAGATTTCCCGGCGTCATTCTCAGTTTGTAGATCATTGGGGTGCTCAATCGCCGTGACCGAACTTTACTCGTCCTGCAAGCGGGTTTCGCCAGAAACCCAATGCCATATGATACGAAGTACGGACCGTACTGGGAAAAGGTTTGGGCCAGCCCTCCGTTTCGGAGGACCTCATCCAGCATATCAGAAATGGCAGCCTAATCCTTAGCACTTGGCATGCCGGCAACCCCAATTTTGCCGGATTGGTGTCGATAAGACGACGTTCCTGCCGATTGGGAAGGTCATAGCAGTCCACGCCGATCGACCGTTCCAACACCGTTGATCGAGATTCGCAGCACGATGTGGCGGTTTGGCAACATCGATCGCTCCCTCGGCGGACGTCACGTCCCAGAGCCGGTCCCAAGAACCTTCAAGACACCTTCGATCATGCGATCTTTCATGATTTCAGGCCGAAATCGCTCCGACACCAACCTCGTACACCCGCGCGATAGCTCGTCCAAATTGGCTTGCGCCCGGAGGATCGTTTCGGCCAGCGATTCCGCACTGTCGAATTCAAAATAATACCCCGTCTCTCCCTCAATCACCGCCGATACCTCCGGCGGATGGTTGAACTGGCGATTCTCTTCGGTAATCACCGGCAACCCCGCGGCAAAATACTGAATGACCGACAACCCGGCCCACGATGGTACCACCCCCAAATCAGCGGCACGAAGGAAATCTGCCAGTTGCTCTTGATACAACTCTCCGTGGAAAATAATTTCGTCGGCGACGTGCAGACAAGATGCGAGTTGCCGGGTGTCATCCAATGACGGTCCCGTTCCCACAACATCCACCAGCACCGGCACCCCGTTCCCCTTCAAGTGTGCCACAGCCTCGACCAGCAAATGCATCTTCTTCAGCGGATACATTCGCCCCACATACAGCAACCGGAGCGTTCCGCCGGGATGGCCGCGTGACGGTCGTTCTTCAATCAGTCGGTAATCTTCGTGATTGATACAATTCCACACGGTTGTCATCGTCCGCGCGCGAACGCCGGCGGCCGCTAACCGCTCGGCACCCTGATCATCGTACGCCAGAATTCCGTCCGCCCAACGGTAAAAGAACAGCCGAACCGCATCTCCCAACCGCCCCTGGCGGCTCAACGTCGCGTGGCTCCACCAAAGAACCTTGATTCCCAACATTTTGGCCACCAAGAAATGCGGGACGCAGGAGATGACGTGGGGGTCGAGCCCCAGCAACACCAACACCTGCGGGCGTGTACGGATGGTGTGAAAGATGGCGCCCAACTGCCAACAAATAAAGTGTTTTGCGGAAAAATGCAAAATCAAATTGCGAATGAATTTGACCTTCAAGCCGCGACCAGACTCGAAGTTGCGCATGTCCGCATACGGCGACTCTCTCCCACAGCAGATCTCAAAATCGATACGCCCGTCCGCCGCGATTTCCTCAAATACCGACTTGCGGTAATGAATGAGCGTCAGGTATTGCAATAAAACCGCTGGCGGCCGACTCAAACGTGTGCCGACAGCGCTCTCGTCGTCGACAAGATTCGTCAATCTCCTGCTCCCTTCATCTCGGTCCCGCCTCGGTCGGCTGCGTACGTCGCACAGGCGATCGGTTGCCCCTAGCCGGGTTTGTGTTCCTTCAATCGTTCCAAGGCGTATTGGCGACTCAACTGCAGCCCGTCGTCTCCGACCTCCAGCCACGGCCATAGCTGCGTAGGCTTCAGAGCGATCATGGCAAAATGATTCATTTGGGACTTAAATACAAACGTAAAAGCCGATACAAACGGCCGCACCAGATGGAGAGCAATCACTTTCCATCGACTTTTACTCATCCCCGCAAACAAAAAAGGGAGCCTCAATCCGTGGAAAAACAGGAATCGCTGTTTTCCCGTCGGATCAAGCGTCCAAATTGTCTTTTTGAACTCGCGCTCCGTCCATCGGTACACAAAGTTGGGTACCGCAGTATTGTTCACGCCACCAAATCGAAAGTCGTTGCGAACCACCGCTTCCAATTCGTATGTCGTCACCAATCCGATCGACGCCGCCAATCGCATTGTCCAACTGTCCCGCGCTTCAAAAACGATCACGCCGCGTCGAGCCACACGATACAGTTGCATCAACGCCAAGTGGGGTGACGCGCAATGATGCAAACCGGCATGAACGAAGCAGAAATCAAACGACTTGTCGGCAAACGACAATGTTTGGGCGTCCTCGTGCTGCCAGCCATAGGGCGCGAATTCGTCCGGCGGAACCCGTTCGTCCAGGTTCGTGATCGTCACACGTTCAAAACCCAGCTTTCGAAACATGCCATAGTCGTACCGTGCCGCGCAAACAGCCAGGATCTCGTCTGTCCGTTTTAGGATCCCGCGATCCAGTAGCGTTCGCATCGTTCGATGAAGAAAGTCATCCATCTTTGCTCCGTTTTTCGTACCAAAGCCGCTTCCAAAGGCAATTCAACGAATGGTCCGCATATTCCCCGATCCTTCGTCGCCCATCTCGAGCGGAACTTCCGCGATTTTTCACCGTTCCTTAACCAATTGTTAACAATCGACCATTAGATTTTTACAACGAACAGGCGCCGATTGGGAGCCCATAGCGAACAGCGGCGTCATCGGAGCGGCCCGTCACTGGGGCAGCGAAGTCCAATTCCCATATCTTTCCATTGGCTTTCTCGACTTGAAGGATACCTGATGATTAAAGCTGTGCAACCAAAAGTTGCCGTTTCCACGTTCCTATGTTTGCTGGCCATTGTGACGGCGGGTTGCCAAAGGCCGCAAGAGAGCATCCGAATCGATGGCTCCAGCACGGTTTTTCCGGTAAGTGAGGCCATGACGGAGATTTATCGGGACGTTTCCCCGGAGACGCTGACTGACGTGGGATTCTCGGGGACCGGCGGCGGCTTCAAGAAGCTGATTCAAGGGGAACTTGACATTTGTGACGCGTCGCGACCGGTGAAGGAAGCGGAGTTGTCGGAGTTGGCAGCCCAGGGGATCGAGCTCGTTGAATTGCAGATTGCCTATGATGGCCTGGCGGTGGTTGTCAATCCTGGCAACGACTGGTGCAGTTGCCTGACGGTCGCGCAATTGAAGGAGCTCTGGCGTCCCAACAGTTCGGTGAAGAAATGGAGCGACATGAACCCGGACTGGCCGAACGAGACGATCAATCTTTTTGGCCCCGGCACCGATTCGGGGACCTTTGATTACTTCTGCGAGGCGATCGTTGGTGAAGAGAAGGCGAGCCGGCAGGACTATACGCAAAACGAAGATGACAATTTCTTGGTGCGCGGAATCGCGGAAGACAAGTATGCGTTAGGATACTTTGGCCTGGCGTATTATTTGGAAAACAAGGACACGTTGAAGCTAGTGGGTGTCGACAACGGGAGCGGTTGTATTTTGCCGAGTCCCGACACGGTGAACGACGGCACGTACACACCGCTTTCACGGCCGTTGTTCATTTACGTGACGAAGCAAGCATTGAGCCAGCGAGCGGACGTGGTTGATTTCGTGAAGTACTACTTGGAGCACGCGGCAGAGGTCGCCGCCAAAGTTGGTTACGTCCCGGTACCCGACGACGTAGCCGCGGCCAACAACGACAAGTTGCTGGCCGCCTTGGCGGAGTAGCTTTGGAATCCGCTCGACAGGCAGAAAGCGTAATGAGGCAGCAGTGAGTTCCGTAGCGAAAACGACCGCATTGCCCCCGGCGTTGCCGGACCACGCCGGACTCGGCCGATGGGGAAGAATCCGCGAGTCATTGATCCATTGGATTCTGTTTACCTGCGGAGTCCTTTCGGTGCTCACGACCGTCGGGATCGTGTTGGTGTTGATCATCGAATCGATTCCGTTCTTTGCACATGTGTCGCTGTGGGAGTTCTTGACGAGCACGAATTGGGCGCCGACGGTGCGGCCACAACACTTCGGTGCCTTGCCGTTGATCAACGGAACGGCGCTGGTCGCGATTGGATCAGGAATCCTCGCCCTTCCCATTGGCTTGGGGACCGCGGTCTACCTCAGCGAGTACGCAACTCCCTGGACGCGCGCGATCATCAAGCCGATGTTGGAAATCCTGGCTGGCATCCCGTCGGTGGTCTACGGTTATTTCGCGATCATCTTTTTTTCACCGATCATTCGCTGGGTCTTTCCCGGTACCAAGGTTTTCAATGCCGCCAGTGCCTGTCTCGTCGTGTCGGTGATGGTGCTGCCGATGGTGATATCGTTGAGCGAGGACGTGTTGCGCGGAGTGCCACGTGCCCTTCGTGATGCGGCATATGCATTGGGAGCAAACAAGTTTGACGTAACGACGCGAGTTGTCGTGCCGGCGGCGATGTCAGGAATCATGGCATCCTTCCTGTTGGCGATCTCGCGTGCGATTGGCGAAACGATGGCGGTGACGTTGGCCGCCGGTGCCAATCCGCGAATGACACTCAATCCGCTCGAGAGCATCCAAACAATGACGGCGGCGATTGTGCAAATTGCATCGGGGGACACACCGGCCAATTCACCGGAATATCGTACGATTTTTGCCGTAGGATTGGCCCTGTTTGTCATGACCTTAGGCATCAACATCGCCGCTCAATGGATCCTGGCGCGGACCCGACAGAAATATGAATAACAGGACATGCTACCAAGGCGTTGCGCGTGGAAGATTTCCAGCTTCGCATTGTGAGCCTCGACATCATCACTGATTCAACAGCAACGGCAGATTGAACATGGCAGCCGGCGTCGGAAAATCACTGAAAGAACGCGTGTTCCATGCGATGTGCCTTGTGGCCACCTATGGCTGCGTTGTCATATTACTGGCCCTGGTTGCCTCGATTTTCTGGGAGGCCAGCGGCTGGCTCGATTGGCAATTCCTGACGAGTCGGCCGTCGCACGATCCCGAAAAAGCAGGGGTTCTCGTTCCGCTAATTGGCAGCCTCTGGATTATTGGCATCACTACCTTGGTGGCCGTACCAATGGGAATTGGGGCGGCGGTTTATCTGGAAGAGTACTTAAGCGATTCACTTTGGAAGAGCATCGTCCAGATCAACATCTCGAATCTTGCCGGCGTACCGTCGATCGTCTACGGGTTGCTGGGACTGGTGCTCTTCGTGCGTTTGATGCATTTCGGTCGTAGTATCTTGGCGGCATCCTTGACGTTGGCGTTGGTAATTTTGCCGATCATTATCATTGCGACACAAGAGGCGTTGCGAGCGGTCCCCCCCTCGATCCGCCATGCCTCATTCGCCTTGGGAGCAACACGCTGGCAGACGGTACGTCACCAGGTATTGCCAGCGGCCATGCCGGGCATCATGACGGGGGTGATCCTGTCGATGGCTCGGGCGTTGGGTGAAGCGGCCCCGCTGATCATCGTCGGGGGCGTGGGGACAATGTCGTACACGCCTACCAGCGTATATCATAAATTCATGGCATTGCCGACAGCGATTTATAATTGGAGCAGTCGGCCCCAAGCGGAATTCGCCAACGTCGCTGCGGCCGGCATCGTCGTACTACTGGTGTTTCTGGTGATCCTCAATGCCGCGGCTGTTACAATTCGCTACCGCTTTGGTAAAAGAACGCAATGGTAATGTCAGAACTGGAAAAACCCATGCCGGAAATCTCTGTTGCTGACGCTGTTCGTGACCGAGTGCATCAGACGGCGAACATTTCAACCTCCGGGATCAAGGTAAAGGCCACGAAGCTGTCTGTCTACTACAGCGATAAGCAGGCGGTCAATGAGGTCACGATCGATATCCCGGAACGGTGTGTCACGGCATTGATCGGCCCTTCCGGCTGCGGCAAGTCGACGTTTCTGCGGTGCCTGAACCGCATGAATGACATGATCGATGGTGCGCGGATCGAAGGCGAGATCCTGCTTGACGGCGAAGACATCTACAGCTCCAAGACGGATGTCGTCCAACTGCGCAAGCGTGTGGGCATGGTCTTCCAAAAGTCGGTCCCCTTTCCGAAAACGATCTTCGAGAATGTGGTCTACGGGCCACGCGTTGCCGGCGTTCGGAATCGGAATCGATTGATGGAGATCGCGGAAAGCTGCCTGACCCGCGCCGCGCTCTGGGACGAAGTCCACGATCGACTTGATGATTCGGCACTGCAACTGTCGGGGGGGCAGCAACAACGGCTCTGTATCGCCCGAGCTTTGGCGACCAACCCGGATGTCCTGCTGATGGACGAGCCTGCGTCGGCCCTAGACCCCGCGTCCACAGCTCGTATCGAAGATTTGATCTTTGAATTGAAAGAGCGATACACGATTGTCATCGTCACGCACAACATGCAACAAGCGGCGCGCGTATCGGACAAGACCGCGTTCTTCTTTCAAGGCGAACTGATCGAGGCCGGCCCCACGACCGACGTTTTCACGAAACCGAAACAGAAACGGACCGAAGATTACATCACTGGCCGATTTGGATAATACCAGAAATGTCGAAACACCTACAACGAGACTTGGAACATATCGAACGCGAATTGCTTGCACTTTCCGCGCAAGTCGAAGAGATGATCGCGTTAGCCTGCAATGCCTTGACCGAGCAACGGCTGGATATCGCTGTGCAAGTAATCGATGGGGATCAGCGGGTCGACGAACACGAAGTGTTGATCGAAGAAGAGTGCCTCAAGATCCTCGCCTTGCATCAGCCCGTCGCTGTCGACCTTCGTCGGACAACAGCCGTACTGAAAATCAATAACGATCTGGAACGTATCGGCGATCTGGCGGTTAACATTGCCGAACGTGCCGAACAAATGCGAACCTATCCCACGTTCCCAATTCCAGACAAACTGCTGGAAATGGCGGAGGAAGCTCGCAGTATGCTCGCCGATTCACTCGACTCTTTCGTGCGTTTGGACGTCCACGCTGCACGAGGAGTCTGCCGTCGTGATGATGCCGTCGATTTGCTCAATGCGGAAGTTATCTCCGAGCTGCGAGAACATATGCATCGCGATGGTAATCAGATTGAACCAGCGCTTTACCTGTTTTCGGCCTCGCGGCATATCGAACGTATCGCTGATCTGGCGACGAATATCGCCGAGGATGTGATTTACCTTGTCGAAGGCGAAATCGCTCGCCATCGACACGATCGCATGGTAAACGTCGCGAAAAACTAACCCAGTGTCGAAGCGTGTTTGTGTGTGTTGCCAGGACCAAGCGATAGCTGGAAGAGTACGCTCATGGCCAAACCCCGCGTTCTCCTCGTCGAAGACGATCAATCCTTGTCTGACATTCTCTCCTACAACATGCGGCAGGCGTCGTACGACGTCGTCGTCGCGCGCGACGGACAAGATGGCCTCCACCAGGCCCGCCTCAAACCGCCAGATCTTGTGATCCTCGATCTGATGCTGCCCGTCCTCGACGGTCTGGAAGTCTGTCGCCAACTGCGTGCCGACCCGGCAACTCGCGATACCCTGATCCTGATGCTCACCGCCAAGGCGGAAGAATCCGATCAGGTTGTCGGCTTCAATCTGGGGGCCGACGACTTCGTCACAAAGCCCTTTAGCGTGAAAATCGTGATGGAGCGGATTAAGGCCCTGTTACGCCGACGTGTCGAATCGCAGTCGGATCGTGATATTGTCGTTAGCCAAGGCGTGATGATCGATCGACATCGTCACCGAGTGACCATCGACGACCAACCCCTGGAACTTACTCCCAGCGAATTCGGCTTGCTCGATGCCCTCGTCCGGCAACCTGGCCGAGCCTTCACGCGCGATGAATTGATCGACGCTGCGTTGGGACACGACACCGTGGTCCTGGAACGGACCATTGATGTGCATATTCGTGCGCTCCGGAAAAAACTGGGAAACCAGGCCGACTTGATCGAAACCGTTCGTGGCGTCGGTTATCGCTTCCGTGATCCGCAATTGGTGCGTTAAAGATGCGATCCGTTCCCGAAACCCTCAATCACAACGGATCGCTACTCGCCGTGACGCAAATCGACATATGCCGGCATGCTGCGAACAGCCCACCAGTCCAACCAGGCGACCTCGTCAAACTGATAATTCTGCCCAGTCATCTTGATCAGTGCGTCCAAGACTTCGCGATTCTGCACATCGATATCGCGATGCTTGGGCCCTCCGCCCGCTGAAAACGAATTGCCCGAGATCCCCTGACCCGACCCAAAGCCGACGTTCGTCTGACCGGGATTCCCACTGCTGATCTGCACGCGATGCGTGGTAATCAAGGCCTCGATCAGCGGTCGTATCGCATTAGGATTCGGCAATCGCCCCAACCCCACCGCCGCTCGGCGCACCATCACATTATCGGGATTCTTGAGTTGCCGAACGAATTCCATCGCTGCACGTTCCGCACCGTACGCTTCCAGCCCGTCCAGGCACCGCACCCGTAACTCCTCAGATTCCATTTGCAATGCGCCGTCAATCAACGCCCCTGCCGAGACTCCCGTCTGCATCTTCGCCAGCTTTCCAATCAATGCGACCTGCAGCGCGGAATCGCCCGTGGCGAACAGCAAGTCGGCGAGCCCGTCTGCTGCCATCGGGTCATTGATTGCCATTATGTTGTCGTAAGCCGTGTCGCCGCGCCGACCGCCTAACTGGGATGACCAGATCTTGATCTTGCGTCGCCAGTCCTTGACCTGCTGCTCCGCTTCCTCCGCCCGCTTGTCGGCCTCCATCTCTTGCGGTAATGTCCAGCGCCCACGATATCGGACATATCCGCGAGCCTCCATCTGTGCGTCCTGCGTCGTCCACTCACCATCCACCTTCACATACCCCAGGATGCGCCTCGCGTCCGCATGATCCGGTTCGTGACGCAACACTCCCTCCAAATGAAACTCGCGCTCCGCTCCTAACCCCTGCTCCCGACACCACTCCGCCATCTTCCAATGCCCTGCAACCGTGTCCGGCATCTTGGGCAACAACGCCTCATACCGCGCCCGCTCCGCCGTCGTCACGGTAACCCGCGTCACCTGCGCCGCGGCCAAACGCAACAATCCGACCTCCGTTCGGATGTCATACGCTCCGCCCGGCTCGCGATCCGGATTCAGCCATTTTCCATCAATCGATCCCCCGCCGCGCAAATGGAAAGTGTCCGCGTACACCTGCCCGCTCACGATCAATACCGTCAACAAGCTCCACACGCTTCCACGTAACATCCGCTCGATCCCTTTTCCCATATCGCGATCCACCCTGACTCGCGTCCCCTAGACGCGTTCCCCTCCTATTATACCGGCCCGCCGCCGACAGTCGAAAAGGTTGCGGCCTGTGCCGGTTTTTCCCATCACACCGGCTCCCCTTGACATTCTAGGGGAGCCCCCATAAACTCTTCCCTAGACATTCGAGGGGAGAGCGCGGATGAAAGAAACAGGCAGGCAGCAGCCGGATCGAGCGGTGTTGCTGCAAGGGACGTTGGACATGCTTGTGTTGCGGGCCTTATCTTGCAGCGCACGGCACGGATACGATATCGCTCGGTGGATTGAAGAATCCAGTGCCGATGCACTGGAGGTGGAGGAGGGCTCGCTCTATCCCGCGTTGCACCGGATGGAGCGGAAAGGATGGATATCGGCGGAGTGGGGGCAGTCGGCGGCCAATCGTCGCGCGAAGTTTTACAAGCTAACACGGGCGGGCCGCGCGCAGTTAACCGTGGAGATCCGCGAGTGGGAGCTACTCGTCCGCGCCATCTCCCAGGTGCTTCACTCACCCGCCACGGAGTAGACACGGAGTAGACAGTCATGTGGAAGACCTGGGTTTCGTCATTGTGGATGTACCTTCGCGGTGCGACGGCATTGCGGGACGAGCAGATCCGCATCGAGATCGCCGACGAGCTGTCGTTCCATTTGCAGGAGCGAATCGAGGAATACCTATTAGCAGGTATGACACTTGAGGCAGCGCGAGATAAAGCGTTGCGGCGATTTGGAAACGTGGCGAGGATCGCCGAAGACTGCCGGCGCACGGCATTGCAGCAGATTACCGTCTGGCATCGCATTCATCTGGCTGCCACGATTATCTTGGCCGTGACGATGATAGCGATGTGCTATCGGATGTTCGTGCTGTTCCACGAATTCGAAGCACCAACCATGTCGAGGGTGGTTTCGGCGTTGATGGACAACGACTGGACTGGTGACGTGCGAGGGCAGATTCTTGATACTGCATCACGTCCCATCGAGGGGGCGCATGTTTTGGTCGTCGTGAAGGCATGGCCGGACGGATCGTACATGCAACGAGCGTACGTCGCTATCACTGACGAACATGGCGATTTCGATATCTCCGACGTCCATCCGACGAATGATGACTGTGAATTGCAGATCGCAGTCGTTGCGAACAATCGCGAATTGCGATCGACATACTATCGTTTGGAGCACCGACAGCTTGATCGGATCACCATGCGATTGTCGCCTTCGCCAAATCTTGAACTCCGACTTGACGATTTCACTGGTCAAGCGATTCGCAATGCCGAGATCCTTCCCTGTGGTCGATTGGAACCGAATGGTGAACAACACATCGTCTACTTCGACAGTGCCGGCCCCATCATTCGCCGGACCGATACAGATGGCCGCGTCCAACTTCCGTATTACCATCCGGGTGACATTGCCAAGGTACTCGTGCGTTTGCCGCAAGGAGAGTGGCAGTCTTACGAGGTGGCCGTGCCGACAGAAAACGAGACGGTGTCCATTGCGATTGAAAAGCGTCGGAGTAACTCTCCAAAGGACCCAATATAATGAAGACGTCGACTGATATTCGCTTGATCCTGCCACTAGTGGTTGCCGTGGCGCACCTTACAGCCACACCAATGCTTGCTGCTGAGGTCCTCCTCAACGATAGCTTCGAGCACGGCGGAGATGCACCCGATGGATGGATTCAGGGCGGTGCAGTGGCCGGGGTTTCCTATATCTACGACTCGAAGGTGGCATCATCGGGAAAGTGTAGCCTGAGCCTACAAAAGTCGGCCAACCGCTTCTTTCCAATTGCCCAGTGGACACGAGAAATACCGCTCGATCGCGACATTAAACAACTCCATGTTGCCTGTGATGCTCGCGCAACACGCGTCACAAAGGCGATCGTGGATTTGCAGTTTTTCGATGCCCACGGAAATCCTTTGGGACACGAATGGGCAGTTTTTATTGGTCAAAAGCAGTCGTCAGATCGGCCGGTCACGCACGATTGGAAGAGCTATTCCGGCACTGTGCCGGTCCCCGAGGGAACAACGCGAGCGAACGTCGCATTGCAGATGTATGGTCCCGGCAAGATTTGGTTCGACGATTTGCAGTTGCACGACAGCGATCCCAAGCAGGGCGGCCCGCTGGAAAGCGGTGTCGTGCCCACAGATGACGCACCTGCGAACGCGACCGAACCAGCTCCGTCCGATGCCGATCCGATTTATGCCAGAAGCGAAACCGGTGCGGCGGCCAGGTACCTGCTCTTGCCTCCCTCGCCCCAAGCAGACCAGCCCGCGGCGGGTTATCCGTTGCTCTTGGTATTGCCTGGGGGAGACGGTTCCGCAGAGTTCCAGAATTTTGTCACACGCATCCATGAGCGTGCACTGGATGGCAAGTATGTCGTCGCCCAACTTTTGGCGCCACCTCCCATCGTATGGCCAACCGCTTTTTCACAAGGTATGATCCCGACAACAGAAGATGCAATCGAACTTGTTGTCGGTGATGTTGCCAGGCGATACCGGCTAGACGCACGACGCGTCTACGCGTTGGGATGGTCGTCTGGAGGGCCGCCGCTCTACGCGGCGATCACGCGGCAAGAAACGCGTTTGGCAGGCGTCTTTATCGCGATGTCGGTCTTCAAGCCGAACCAACTCTCGACGTTGGAGCATGCGGCGGGCCGACGAGTTTACTTGTTACATTCATCGGATGATTCGGTTTGTCCGTTTTCCATGTCCGAGCAAGCTGCCAGGCAACTGCAAGCCGCGGGAACACAAGTGCAATTGAAGGAATACCCGGGCGGCCATGGCTGGCATGGCAACGTATTCGAACAGATCAAACAAGGTGTCGACTGGTTGGCCCGATAGCGTTCGGCGTCATTGCGAGATACCGTCGCCGGTATCTCGCATTCATTTCGCCGGTTCGCCCGCAACCAGGCCCATGAGAATGCGACGGTGTTCCTGATTGATCTCACGCAACATTTGCATCGTGCATTGCAGTGAGACCATTAGTTCATCGATGGACACGATTCCGTGGATCCGTCCCTTCTTCACAACCGGTAAAAACTCCAGGTTTTCCTCCTGCATTTTGGCAATGGCACGACCCAGCGTCGCACTATGTTCAATCGTCGCACCGCAGGGTGACATGATTGCTGCGGCAACACGACCGGTGGTCTCCTCAAGATCGTCGGCACGAATCACTCCCTGCAACGCATCCTGCTTGTCAATCACCAGCAGCCAACCTCGTGGGACTTCGGTCAGTCGCTTTTCGACTTGCTGCCTCGTTGCCTGCATTCCAATCGTGGGAGGCTTGCTCGACATGGCGTGTTCGACCAACATTTCCCAGCTGGAGAACTCCGACTTGTGGTTGTTCAAGACGCGTAACAATTGCGTCCGTTTTTCCGGGGCGTCAAAACGAGGCGAGTTCGCATTGGCTTCCGCGGATTGTTTGGCTTGGCGCTTCAACATTTTTCGCCGCCGAGTTCGGTACATCGTGAAGGCGATGAGCAGCATCAGAGCGGATTGGCCCAACAGAACGTAGAGCGGCAATTGGCTGGAAGGAGCAGCAGTCTGCAGCGGTTCGACGGGGACTATTGTGTCTGCATTCGTTCGCGAACTAGCCAGCCCCTTTTCCAAGGCATCGGCCGCTCCACTGAAGGCACCGCCGGTAAACGTGGAACCGAACGCTAATGCGGCAGCAATCACAACGGTTAGGACGATACCGTACTCGACCGAAGCACTACCCTGCGAATCTCGCAAGAAACTTTTGGAAGAACGAAACATCAGTGGCAACCCCGTGGTGTAGTCGTTGTCGAAACCGACAAAAACATAGCTCACGCCAGCTTACCAATTCGCTCCGTTTCGAAGATTCAAACGTCACCGCGTCAGACCGATCGGAATCCGTCATAACTGGCGACGGAGAAGCACCAAACCAACAGGAATTCCCAGAATCTTAGCAAGCCGCACCCGGTTGATTCGATAACCACTCCACTAGGCCGGTCGCAACTTCCTGGACATCAGCAACGCCATCAGCACGATCCAAACGCCGGTTGCTGGTTCTGGCACCTGATGCGCGAAGAAGGTCGACAATGACTCACCGAAGTTGTCTTTCCAGATTGTGTAGTCCGCGGCATCGATAATACCGTTGCCGTTGCCGTCGGCAGCCAGGGACGACGAGGAGCCGAAGCTGTCTTTCCAGATGGTGTAATCGGCGGCGTCGACCGTTCCATTTCCGTTATAGTCCCCTTGCAAGACGAATGGCGTTCCAAATAGCTCCATGGCGTACAAGAATGCGTCGATGCCAATTTCCGATCCGATGATACGGCCGGCAAAATCATCTTCGGGAATATGAATACCGCCCCACAGCCGCGATATGCCCGCCTCATCCGCCGCGTCGTAGTAGGTTGCCCACTGCAGCGTGATGGGATTGGACGGACCGGCCTCGAAGTCAAGGAAGCCGGACGTGAATGATTGCTCGCCTATCCCTCCCGGGAAATACTCGCTGCCAGTCAGGTGTGCGAGCACTTCGGCGGCGGCACGGCTAAAGGTACTATGACCTGACACATAAGCCGCGAAGGCCGGTGTGACGAAATTGTCACTCTGATAGGGTACCCAATTCTCGGCCAACGTCCAGTCGGTGCCGCTAACCTCGGTATCGGGATCCTCTGGTTCGTGATTCCAAACATGGATCGCGATCTTCCCCACCATATCTTCACGCGAGATGAATTGGAAGAAATCGCCGTTGTGGTCCTTGTTGGCATTGAGAAACGCGTTGTGGTGCCGCCCACCCTCGGCGATCGACTCGGCCGTAATAAGTTCGATAACACCGTCTTCGAGAGGAAGTCCCAGCGGATGGAACGAAGGAAGGCCGGGATCACTCGATTGCCCCAATGACCCAAGGTAGCGAATCATGGTAATCGGTCGCACATAATCATACTCGCGTTTCAATCCCCAAGCGGCAATTGCGGCATCATGCACGGCGCCGTTAAGTGCCAGGTACGTCTTCACGTCCCATTCTAGCGGATCGACGACGGGGCCAGTGCCACCGAATTGACGCACAAATTGCGGATTATCAGCCACTTGATTGGCAATCACATTCCAGTGCCCTGGAGGTGTCTCCGAATCCGGACCATCGGCCCAGTACTCGGCCAACACACGTCCGTAATCGGCTGTCTTGACAAAATTGTCAGCGTAAGCCTGCCCAGTTACCGGATTGACGGCATATCCGTGATTGTCGTGAGTCCCCAATGGGCGATTTCCATTGACCGACGGCGAGATATTGATCACCGCGGCCCCTGGGCCCTGATTCGGATCCAGTGAATGGCTGTAGTGGATCAACGCCACCGCGTTGGCCTGGTACTTCGCGCTTCCAACTCCACCCAACTGAGGAGGTGGCCCCGGATCCATATTTGACCAACTGAACGGCGACGCACTCCCGTTGCGATTCATTGCAAACGGCGTGACATTCCCCCAATGCGGACCAATGAAATGCTGTAGATCGGAACCCAATACGATCCCGTTCTGCAGCGTGAATGAATCGATGTACAACGGCTGCCAGCGATTCGCGTCGGCGAGCGGCAAACTGAACTGGTCCGATACCGCCGGATAGTCCACTGTCATCGGATCGTTGACTGGCTGGTAACCCGTCGGATCGACGTACCCGTTGGCCTCGTTCGATCCGTCGTTGTTGGTCGCCGCCAATATCTGCGCAGCAATGCGGTTGCCAATCGCGGCCGGACTGTCCCCTGTCGTGGTCGTGATGCTCTTGTCGTACCCAAGTCTTATCATCACGTCATCAAAGATCGACTGCGATGCCGCCGGATCAAACGCTAACGCATATCGATCACTCAATACGCGATACGCGGCATAGCTGATCGCCTCGTCTCGGGCCATAGCAATATCCGCTGCCGAATGCTTCGTCGGATAGAAGGCCCCTTGAGCCTGGCTGTCAAATGCTGCCCAGGCGTCGTACATCGCCGCTGACGTGTGGTACAAGTTCCGCGAATGGACGGTGGGTGCCGGAATGTCAATTCGAATCGCCGAAAGCAATGCCTCGTCCCATTGCCGAGCCACCGTCTGCTGCGACAGGCCCGGCATCGCCGCTAGATGAATTCCCAGGACAATCGCAAGTCCCGTCGCGATGTATCGGACCGTTAACGTCCAACATCCCCTCGTGCGGCAACGAAAAGTGTTTTCTTGATTCATGGGGTACTCAATCGGTCGATGTTGGTTTGCTGTGGTCGCTGCTGGCAGCGGGGATGGATGCAAGGTCGTTTCTTTGATACGGCTGGGATAGCCGTGGAACATTGGGCCCCCATTGGCAAGATAAACCGAAGTCGGAGCTTTCGCCAGAGATCGCATCATCGCAAATCGTATTTTTAATCTCAAATGAGCCGTTTCGCATCCGTAAATTGCTCGACGGTCAGGAAGTGAATCAAATCCGCACAGCGAATGGAACAAATCCCCGATCGACTTGCGATTCGTGCGCCGATTGACTAAGGAGCGGATTGAACAACGTCGATCGGGTGGTCGAGCGGAATTGTTTCCAGCCGTTGCGAAGTCCCGTCTGGCCAGGTTACCACTGCCCGAGTGATTTCGGCATCCTCGCCCAACCCGATTGTCACCGGCAGTTCCATCTGTGACAGATAGCTACGAGTCGGCATCACTTGCCGGCGAATGGTGCGAGTGGGAGTCTCGATCTCCACCCAGGCACCAAGGGCATCCCGATTACAGCGGTCTCCTTTCAAACGCAACCGTATCCAATGATGCGACAACTGTTGATCGTTCCGCAACAGCCGAGCCGGCTGTCCCGACCCAGTAACGACAATATCCAAATCTCCGTCGCCGTCGATATCTCCGTAGGCAGCTCCACGGCCAACCATCGGTCGCAACAATGCGGTGCCGCACACTTCTTCCGGCACCAACATGAACTCGGTTACCTGCTCCTTACCGCAATTCCAAAACAACTGTGGCGACTGCTCATAGTGTTGGCTGGGCTGCACGCGATTGATCTGTTCTTCGATATGCCCATTCGCCGAAAACAGGTCCAATCGTCCGTCCAAATCGTAGTCGAAAAAGAACAACCCGAACGTCAATGCCTGCCGTGTCGTGGGCCCCAATCCGGAGGA
>JAGQPD010000214.1 GCA_020426865.1 Planctomycetales bacterium | reverse complement strand
ATGTTACGGCCGACCAGTTGTACGTAGGCGTCGCCGGTGGAAATGTGCATATCGACAGTCTTTCGGACCTCTATCTGCAATCGATCGAGATGATCGGCTACGATTCGTCGCTGGACATTGAAGGGTCCAGTCATGTCAATGTTACGGGGGATGCGGCAGGACCCAACTTTACGATTGCCTCCGGCCATATCGACGTGGAGGGGTCATGGGTTATCGGTCGCGACAACGCCGCCACCGTCCAGCTGTCCGCGACCAATGCGACGTTGGATGTCGATACCCACATGACGTTGGCCCACTCCTCTGCGGGTGACATGACACTTGACAATTCCGAGCTGACCGTCGGTCAAGTGTTGACATTGGGACATCTGGCGGACGCCGATGTGACGATTAACAACTCGACTGTGTCCGCTGACGTCATCTATCTCGGCCGCAGCGCCACGACCGATGCCGATCTCGATGACGCCAGCTTGCGTGCTCGCGTATTGCGGCTCGGGTACAACGCATCTGCTGCAGGACTGACGACCCTTGAGCTACGAAACGATTCGACGATCGAAATCAGCGGTGTCGGTAGCGAAATCGTTGTTGGCGACAGTGGCCGAGCGAGCATCTCGCAACGCAGTGGCAGTGTCGAGGCCGAAGATGTTGACATGATCTTGGGGCGGGTCGCCACCGGCGAGGGACGATATTTTATTGATGTCGGTACTGTGGAAGTGGATGACCTTGTTGTCGCCCTCGGCGGTGAAGGGACCTTTACGCAGGCCGGCGGTTCGGTGGCCGTCCGGGGGGACTTTACCCTTGCGCGTCTGGGAAGTGCTGTCGGCACGTACAATCTCAATGGCGGCCGTTTGACCATCAACGGTTTTGACCGTGGCAACGGCCAAGGTGTGCTCAATATCAACGGCGGCACGTTGGCGCTCCCCCACTTCCAAGTCGAAGTGCAGACGATGAATATCGGTGCGGCGCCCGGCAGCGATGGCCTTTTCTTCCTGGGGCCTCGCACCATGGATGTTGATAACCTGACCGTTGGCGGGTACGGGCGCGGTGTCATTGATATTCAACTCGGCGATGTCAATGTCGTCAACGATTTGCAAGTCGGACGCTACGGAGCAGGTGCGGCAACCCTGGTAAGTTCCGTGGAGCATCGATTGGGGGACGTTATCGCCGACCGGCTGTTTGTGGGGACAGAAGCAGGCAGCCTCGGTTCATACAACATGGACCGCGGCTCCGTGCAGGTTAACAAACTGTTTGTTGGTCATGCGGGAACGGGCCAATTCCTTCAAATCGGAAATGCCACCGTCGAAAGTGGTGTTGCGTATGTCGGCTATAGCGGTACGGGTGTGTATGAGCAACTAGGTGGCCTGCATCATGTCACTGGTAACTTGGTGCTAGGATATGCGACCTCCTCCAACGGAACGTACGATCTCAATGGCACTGCGGCCGACGACTTCGGACATCTTGCGGTGGACGGAAATCTCTACGTTGGCGTCGATGGCACAGCCGAATTCAAGTTGCGCTATGACGGGGCATTGGCCGTGGCCGGTGAGATTTTCGTCGGTGAACTCGGGAACTTGTCCGCTGGTGCCGGCTCGCACGTGGTAAGCAGCGACCTGGTGAACAACGGGTCGGTCACGGCCATGTTGGGGGATCCGTTTCGCATGACCGGCGATGTCACAGGCGATGGGAAATTCGAAGGGGGAGCGGCGTTTGCCTTCTTGGGCGATGTTTCGCCAGGAACGGGCGTCGGCATGATCACTGTTGAGGGAGACAGTTCCTTTGGCAAGACGGCGCGGTTGAACGTGGAATTGGCCGGGACGAAGAAAGGAACTTTTGATGCAATGGTAATGTCAGGTTCGGCATACCTGGCCGGGGAATTGCGCGTCGCTTTGTCAGGGCTCTACCGTCCCGCCCTCGGCGACGCGTTCCCCATCCTCAGCGCGGACGGAGGTATTACCGGTCGATTCAGCAGCCGCATCTTCCCGGCGCTCGATTCCGGGTTGACATGGGACATCGCCTATCGAACGAATCGGGTCGAGCTGCATGTCATAAAGGCCTCGTTGCTGCCAGGGGACTACAACGGTAACGGCGTCGTTGATGCTGCCGATTACACCGTCTGGAA
>JAGQPD010000213.1 GCA_020426865.1 Planctomycetales bacterium | reverse complement strand
GCCGCAAGGCCTTGACGGCGCCATCGTGGGCAGGTGTTCGGCGAACGACACTACCGTCTGGCAGAACTTCAGCGACGGTTCCGCTGTAGCATGCTACAAACGCGTTACCTTGATGGCCAGCGTGATGGGAAATGCGAATACAATTGATCGGTCCTTCGTCGAGTGAAACCTCGATTTCACCGAGTAGGTCTTCCCCTTGCCTTTGGAAGAGATGTAGCTTTTGATCATGGGCGCCGGCGATGACGGTGTTGTGGACGTCATCCATGGCGATGCCGTTGGCGAGCATCCGGCCTGTCGCCGGTTCGACCTTGGCACACCAGCGAGCTTCTGAGGGGGTGAGCTTTCCAAGTCGCACGTACCCGTCATCACTGACGATGGCGATCTCGCCCGCGCGATTTGCGGCGACGTCATTCAAGCAGACATTGCCCGTTTCCCGGTCGCCGACTTCATCAAGGCATCGCCCAGTCGTCGCGTCCCACACGAGGACGGTGCCATCAAAAGTACCAGCAAGGATCTGGTTCCCGTCGGGAGCCCAATTGAAGGATCGTTCCCAGGTTGTTGGTTTTCGCTGCAGCTCAACCTTTTTCGCGAATGTCACTGCATCCCAGACAATGATTTTTTGGTCATAGGCAGCGGATAGGATATCGCCGTTGGCGGGCGATGTGGCCACCTTCTTGATCCCGGAGGCGTGGGCGGGGATTTCCGCCAACGTCTCGGAGCTGTTGATATTGAAGATGCGAATGATGCCGTCGTCGCATCCGAGCACGGCACGGCCATGTCGCGGATCGATGGCACAGCTGTCGGTTTCGTTCTCGAAAGGACCCCACATCGTTATCAGGTCGCCGGAATTCAAATCCCAGACCCGCAAAGTCATATCGTCGCCCGATGTGTAGATGCGGTCCCCCTCGCACACGACCGAGAGAACGTCTTTCTCGTGACCCTCAATGACTCGAATGATGGCGCCAGAGTGAAGGTCCCAGACGAGCACTCGCCAATCTCGCGATACAGATACGCCGATGTCGTCGCTGGCGAAAGCAAAGTCCTCGACGTCGTCCCAATGGCCCAGCAAGACAGACTTGCGGCATCGCTGCTCCAGATCCCAGATATAGATCGTGTAATCCGACGATGAGGAGGCCGCCAGTTGTCCGTTCTGGTTGACGGTGACACGGTTGGCCAGGTGGTCGTGGTACCCCAGCAATTCCAACTTGCGACGTTCCAGATCGGCATAGGCGACAGCGCCGTCGTACGCCGAACTGACGGCGGCGTGAACGCCGGGAATTCCAGCGGCACAAGTTACAGGACCACGGTGGCGAACAAAGTGACCGTTCCCTTTGCCATTTACATCAGACATGTTGCACCCTATTTCACTCAGACTAGTAATATACGGTTTCACATCCGTATTTCCGTGCGACACAATCGTCGCGTTTGCAGGCCATTGCCATCGAATTGGCGGTACTCGTCCCAGTATTCCGCGGCTCGAAGGCCGTTGACGCATGCATTGCCGACGTCTGAACCGTAGAGATTCAGTTGTGGGCAGCGAACCGCCAATTGCTCCATCCATCGCCGGTACGTGCGTTCCCGATGGTCTGCTGGATAGAGCCAGTTCCCATACATCGTGAAGAAGGCATTGCTCCACCAAATCACCGCCGACGATTCGTCGGTAAGCCGATCGACCAGTTCGAAGGCCCCGGTCAGCAAATCGCAAGGAACGTACTCGTGCTGCAGCTGCCGATAGCCTCGCCAGTGCTGCTGGAGTGCCCGGCTTCCGCCCCAGCATTGAAGTTCGAGTTGCCAGACTCGATGGATATCGTCCCAAGGTACCGTTTGGGGCGTCGCGTTATCCCACAGCTGGTAGTACGTGTCTGGCGCTGGAAATGCCTGGAATATGTCTGAGACGAAATCGGGGAAATCGTCACCGTCCCAGTGTTCGACGATAAAGCGACGCACATCGAGTGCCTGCCGACTGTAGTCGAAATAGACAACCTTTGTATCGTTCGAGAAGCCGTGCGTTTGCAGAATGCGATTCGGTTTGAAACCGGCCGCTACTGAGTAAAGTGTGGAAACGGGACCGTTGAAATCGTCAATCGGCGCTTCGATGTCGGCATAGGACTCGATGTTCCAAAGAAACACGCCGCGACGAGCTCGGGAGGCTTGCGTACTGACGGCCTGCAAAAAGGCAATCTGCTCTTCGCTGAGTTCGCGAGCGCGCTGACATGATTCCGAGTCAAAGCTGGTAATGTTGCCGCCGGCATACCGCAAGATCACATCGCGTCGCAGTGTGCACGTGGGTTGCAGGTCCAGCAGTTGCGATTGCGCGTCCTCGTCCAGCAATCGGAATGGCAGTCCCACATGATCGCCGGCATGCGGCAAGTCGAAATCCGGTGACGCAATGTCCGAGGCTCGCAATTGTTGGAATTGGTGTAGGTCGAACACAATGCAACCGCCGCCGATAGGGAAACTGCCATCGGTGACATTTGGCGTTCCGCCCATCGAAAATTGTTGGCGCTCAATCCAGCGCATCAACGAAGTAAAAAAGTCGCCGCTGCCCGCTGCCTGGATTCGCCATTGCTCGGTAGGCACGGCTCCGTACGGGATGACGACACAATATCGAAAACCAGCGGCCGTGGCCGTGGCCGCGGCCGCGATCTCGGCGAGTGACTTCCCTTCGAAGATTTCCTCGCGATAGCCATAGCGGGACCACGACAACGTCTTGTCGCGGAAGAAGGCGGCCGCGTACGGGTCGCCAATCTGTTGTGACGTATCGAGGATTCCGAGTGCCAAGCGGTTGTGGTTCACGATTGCCTTAAGCCTCTTTGTGTTGGCCAGGGTCAGTGAATACGGGATGCTCCCACGTTTCTCGCGCGACCGTTGCGCCATTGTTGGCCAGGTCGGCTCGGATAATCAGATCGGTTCCGAGCCACTGAGATTCGAGATTGCACAGTGGAGGCACCTGGCGAGCGGGACCCGATGCGCTTCGTTCGTATGCGGGCAATCCACCGAGAAACCGGGGCGAAATGGTGAGCAGCAGCTGATTTGCAAGACTTTGCGCCAGTACGCTCGTAATGATGCTGGCGCCCCCTTCGATCATCACCTTGTGGTGCCCCAATCCGGCGAGCGTCCGTAGCGCGTCGGTTAGGTCGACACGGCCGTCGCTATCGTGGGCAGCGACGCGAAAGACACGTGCACCGATGTCAAGCAGACGCCGCTCGCGCTGCTCACATGCCAACTCGTTGGCAACGATGATCGGACGCCATGCGGACGCCTGGAATAACCGGGCATCCAATGGGCACCGCAGACGACTGTCGATAATGACCGGTTGCGGATTGTTGCCGGCCGTTAGCCGGACCGTCAGCCGCGGGTCGTCGGTCAGGACCGTATTGATCCCGACGAGAATCGCATCGTGCATGGCCCGAAGCTGATGCGTCATCCGTTGTGTGAGCGAATTGCTGATCCGTGTCGTCTCGCCGGCAACCTTGGCAATGCAACCATCCAGACTTTGCGCGTACGTGAGCGTCACGAACGGATGCTCCGAACCTAGCGCGTACGTACGGGCGTGATTCAGTCGCTGGCGGACCGTTTCGAGAATGTCGACATGCGCCGCTGGCGGTTGATCGGCATAGTTCATGCGGCTGACCTCATGTACCCGAGAAAAATGGACAGATGGGATTCGGGTGTCGTGGTTCTCACAATGTCGGTGGAAGCTACGGTGTCAATGCTGCGGTGCGTCCTCACAGTGTTCCGTTCCGTGATCGATCGCCTGACTGGCGAGAAGATCTCCGAACATATGTCCAAACTTCGCCGCTTTGGTCTTCAAGTACTGCTGGTTTTCGGGCCGGGGTGAGATGCGTTGCAATACCCGCTCGACGACCTGAATCCTGCCTGCCCTCAGATCTTCGATCTTCTGTGGGTTGTTTGTTAGCAAACGGATCCTTTCGACCCCAAGGTCGTGCAAGATCTCGGCCGCGATGGCATAGCTGCGACTATCCGCGGGAAACCCCAAATGCAAGTTGGCGTCAACGGTATCCAGTCCTGCATCCTGCAACGAATACGCGCGGATCTTGTTTGCCAGTCCAATTCCACGACCTTCTTGCCTGAGGTAAACAAGCAGACCGTTCCCTTCCATCGCAATCCGCGACAACGCACCCGCCAATTGCTCGCGACAGTCGCAACGTACGGATCCGAACGCGTCACCCGTGAGACACTCCGAATGAATGCGTACCAGTGGTGCTGGCTCCCGCCCAAGATTCCCCATTTGCAATGCCACATGTTCGGCACCATGACGGTCGCGATAGACCGTTGCCTGAAACTGACCGTATATCGTCGGCAAACGCGCCGTGTCGACGCGAGCCACCAGTGGTAGCGTGCGATCCTCGGTGTGCTGGCAACCACTTTCTGTCAACGCCGATTCACCAGTCGGACACGCATGTGGCGTTCTCATCCACTCACCTTCGATCTCTGTTCCGGACACGGTCTATAGCACTCGCCTGAGCAACCGATGATGCGCTGCATGGTGCCTTTTTGCAACTGCGCCCATCGTCGTACGGCGTGCTGCGCGACTCCGCGAGACAACGCGAGCCTCCTGGTTTGACGATAATTGGGCGATTCCAACCGGTCAAGAACTGACTCTGCCAACCGTCGTATTCTCCCCTTGCTCCACATCATCCCTCGCTCTGCAACCGAGCCATACTCGAATCCCTTCGCACTCGCATCACCAACACGGTTAACATATCGCATGGACCAACGATCGCTAAAGCCGATGTGCGATAACGCACAGGTTGCTCATCGCTGCGACCGCCAAACGGGTAGTTTTGATTCGCAGTCGCAGCACGAGTGCTATCGTCGGGCGGTGGACGTCCTGCGATCGTCGGATCATAATCAATGTTTTCACAGTTGTTTCAGTTTTTGCGACATGTCGGTAACACCCGCAACGAATCGCTGTCGCTAACCGAACTCCCGCAACAGCGCGTGCGATGAAGACCCTCGATCTATATCTGCTGCTCTGCAGTTTTACCATCACCGTGGCTTTCGGCGCATTGACGAAGCTGTCTCGCTGTCGTGACCGCAAGTGGCTGATCGTAGTGGCTGTGGCATTAGGTGCGATCCCCGCGAACTCATGGGTAGCTCCACGGCTGGATCCCCATCACGGGCTGCTGGACATGTTTCGGTATTTGATCGGCGAGCGGGATTGGAGTTCCATTGCTGCAGTTGCAATGGGGTTCGCTGCCGGGGGAGGGTGGATATTGGGTGGCGCGATGCCGCGGCGTCGTGCGTCCGAATCTGGGTCAGATTGGTCAGGGGTAGGTTGGTCCGAGGTGCTATGGTCGACGCTATCGATCGTCGTTGTGGTCGGCGGCGGCCAAGCGTACCTTTGGAAGGACGTATTGGGGATCACGCGATATCCGGTCGATGTGGCCGGGGCGGAGTATCAGATCGAAGTGGTGGCGAACCTTGACGACGAACCGTTGCGATTAGCGGCGGACGACAGCGGGAATGTCTTTGTGTGTTTTGACTATTTCAAAAAGCACGGAGCGGTTGGGGGAGCGATCCTGCGATTTGGCCGCGACCGTGGAACGGATGGATTTCAACAGCGGACGGTGGTCGAGTCTCCGTTTCTTGCCCGCTGTTACGGATTGGCTGCCTGGCGAGGTGACTTGTACGTTTCTCGTTCCGGCTTTTATCCGCGTATGCAGTTGGGGGAGGTCACTTACGCCGACACAGGCGCCGTCACTCAATTGAAGGACCTCGACGGTGACGGGTATTTCGAATATGCCCACGACATCGTAACGGGCCTGCCCGGAATGCGTGCGCCGGACACGATGCAGCAAAACAACGGCATCCTCTTTGACGACGATGGGAGTTTATATGTCACCAACGCGTCGACGGCCGATCGAACGCTGAACGACCATCCATGGGGGAGTACGATCTTGAAATACCCGCCAGATTTCCGCGCGCCCGAGGTGTTTGCAAAAGGTTTTCGTAATCCTTGGACGATTGCCTTTGGCCCTGACCGCGAGTTGTTTGCCACTGACAGCGACGTGGACAAGAATCCTGGGGACGAGATCAATCATGTCGTGCGAGATGGACATTACGGGCACCCGTTCGTCATCCCAGGAGAATTGGGGGTGGAGGCTGAGGGGTTTCGCGACCCCATGGTTGTTGGCGAACGTGAATCCGTGTTCTTGGGATTGACCTACCCGACCTCGGCATCGTTTCCCCCGGAATATCGTGATCACTTGTTCGTCACCGATTTTCGTTTGCACCGCGTGCTCA
>JAGQPD010000212.1 GCA_020426865.1 Planctomycetales bacterium | reverse complement strand
CGCCACCAGGGACAAGCGGTTCTACGAGTCCTTCGTCAACGGTGCGGTGCTCGCCACCACCGCACTTACTGCCGAAGTGACCAAACTGGTGGAGAACTCCTATCGTGACGTGAACATCGCCTTTGCCAACGAATTGTCGATGCTGGCTCACCGTCTGGATATCGACGTCTGGGAAGTCATCCAACTCGCCAATCGCCATCCCCGTGTCAATATCCTCTCGCCAGGCCCGGGGGTCGGGGGCCATTGCATTTCGGTCGACCCGTGGTTTCTCGTGCACGCCGACCCGCAAGGGACGCCGTTGATTCGAACGGCGCGCGAAGTGAACGACTCCAAACCCCATCATGTGGTGCGACGAGTGGCAAAAATTTCACAGCGATTTAATAAGCCATGTATCGGATGTCTCGGGTTGACTTATAAAGCGGATGTGGATGATTTGCGAGAGAGCCCGGCACTGGACATCGTGCGCGAATTGATCTCCGAGAATATCGGCGAGGTTGTCGCCTGCGATCCGCACGTCTCCACGGAACGCTTTACCGATTTCCCGCTTCATCCTCTGGAAGAGGTACTCGAACGGGCCGATATCCTTGTCCTACTGACCGACCACCGAGCCTTCTGGGATGTCCCACGCCGAGTACTGGAAGAGAAAATTGTCGTGGACACTCGGGGGACCTGGCGGCAGAACCGGCAGGTTTGACCGCCCACCCGGCGAATTTCCACCGTTTTTGCTCGACCTGCCCGGATTTACTCGACAGCCCGCCTCGTTTTTGCAATAATCAGATTACCGTTGGAACAGGGGCTTATCGACGCTTTTCCTTTGAGGCAAATCGCAATGAAACGCAAACGTAACAGTGCATTCACGTTGGTCGAATTGCTGGTCGTGATCACGATCATCGGCATGTTGGCGGCGATCGCTCTCCCTGCCATCAACGGTGCCCGTGAATCCGCTCGTAAACTTGAGTGTTCCAACAACCAAAATCAAATCGCCAAAGCGGTGTTGGCGTATTCGACGGAGAAGTCACAGTTTCCGGCCCGAGTTGGTCTGTTCCCCGGCCAGCAGTTGTCGCAATTCAATCCCAGTTCACCGTCGGCCAATGATGTTTGGATGTCGTGGGCGGTGCGAATTCTGCCCAATATCGATCGGCAAGATCTCTACGACGCGCTCCAGTCAGCATACAGTGGCGGGGCTGCCAACTACGCGACCGTCGCCGAGCAGCAATACTTGGAAATATATACCTGCCCGAGCGATCCTCCTGCCAATCGTAATGCCGCCTTGCGAGTGGTAGTGAATTCGGGAATGGACGACATCAACTACAATCCGATCAATCCCAAGGCGGCGCCCGATGATGCCTCCACAGGTGTTTTCCACGATCAACGTGGACGCAACAAGCCCAAGGTCGACCAAACCTATCTTGCTCAAAACGACGGGAGTGCGACGACGTTGATGCTGGCGGAAATCACGGTACCGGCCGGTTCGACAGCCGACCACAAGTTCTACGATTTCGCGACAGAGACGAACACCGGTTTCATCTGGACAGCCAACGAGGCGAATTCCAACCAGCCACCAATCGGCAAGATTGCCACGGCACCGGGCAGCCGACATCGAAATGGTGTGAATGTGGCCTTCTGCGATGGCCACACGCAATTCTTGCGGAGCGACATTGACTACTTGGTCTACTGGCACTTGATGACGTCCAACGGAAAACTGAGCAACGTGCCACCTCAGGTATCGCCCTTGGCACAATGGCTGCAGTTCCGCGGGCAATCGCTACCGGCGCCGTATTCCAGCACCGTATTAAGCGATTCAATGTACAAGCAATAAAATTGGTAACCGAGGGCCCACCCGGCCCGTGGGAAGTAAGCTACGCCGAAGATGAGCCACCATGTTGGATCGTTTGATCCCTATCATCAGTGGTTGGGCATTCGCGACTCGCAGCGTCCTCCGAACCATTATCGTTTGCTCGGCCTTGAGCCGTTTGAAAACGATGCGGATGTAATCAGCACCGCTGCCGATCGACAGATGGCACACGTTCGGACGTACCAGAACGGCGAGCACGGGGAACTTTCTCAGCGATTGCTTAATGAGCTTTCGGCGGCTCGAATCTGCCTGCTCGCACCCGAAAAAAAGAAAGCTTACGACGAGCAGCTGCAAGTTGAGCTAAAGAAGGAAGCGCCGGGTACGGCCGTGCTGGTTGTTCCGCGGAACCCTGCTCGCACACCGGCACCGGTGTCAATTGTGGTACCTCGTCCGGTGACTTCGCCCTCCCATCGAGCTCATCGATCTCGAGGACTTGCGTGGTGGTCCATGGGCGGTGCTGTGGCACTTTCTTTACTGGTGGCGCTGGCATTCTTGATACATCGCGGCGGAATTGGCGGCCAGGTAGCCGACACCGATACGACGCTTACGGACGCTTCGGAGCGTCGGACCGCCGTTCCTGATGGGACGGTCGAGCCGATGTTGCCTGGGCCACCGACCGAATCGACGTTGCCAACCGTTGGCGAGTCGGACGTCCCCGTTCTTGGTGCTTCTGATTCATCCGTCAGTGCCAGCACGGATGCCAGTCGGGATAACGGAAATGCCGCAGTGCCTACCGGCATAGATGTCGGAAGCGTGAGAGGCGGCGAGCCAGCCACCCCGGTTTCGCTGGAAGGTGACCAGGACGGTGCCCCTCCTTGGCAAGTGGCGACAACGACCGTGACTCCACCGGATCCCAGAAGGGGGAATCCCCAGTTGATGGATTGCCGCGCGGCAATGTTTCGCCGTGACATCGACTCCGCATGGAAGGAACTGCAGCAAGCGGCGCCACTGATGACGAGTCGCTCCGATCGCGAAGACTGGAATGACACTTCAATGCTGATGACACTGCTTGAGTCATTTTGGCGGTCGGTGGAAACCGGGTGGGACGGGATCAAGCCGCATCAATCGCTGAATTACGATGGCCAGATGGTCACGGTCGACAGCGTTACTCCCAACGGCCTGGCATTGCGTTCGGCGGCCGGGCAGTTGAAGGCGTTTTCCAAGGGACGGGCGGCGCTGGATGGCCGCTTGGCCGTCGCGCTGGCACGTGCGGGACTGGCAAGCTCCGGGCCCGACGCCGATCGGATTGTGGGAGCGTATTATCTGGTCGATCGGGAGGGGGACCGGGCGATTGCGGAACAGTTATGGAATTCGGCTCGTCAGCAAGGAGTAGCGACGGAATTGTTGCTAAACGCTTTCGTCGTGAAATTGAATGCATCGGCGGCACCAGTTTCTGGGAACGAGCCGGCGACCCCGGCACCCGCTTTGGAATCACTCTTGACTGACGATCAACTGGTAACCGACAAGGTCGCCGCGCCAAGCGCCGAGGAGCAGGCCGAGGCAAAGAAGTTGCTTGTGGAAACGTATGGCGCCAGTCTAGAAGCCAAGGACGATGCGCGTCGCGTGGAAGTCGCCAAGAAGCTTCTCGCCGATTCCGTCGAGACCCGCGACAATCGCGCCGCGCAGTACGTGATGCTGAACACCGCGTACGATATGGCATCGTCTGTCGATGCGACGCCCTTGATGCTCGAGATCCTTGATGAAGCTGGCAAGCAATTCGACGTCAATGTCGCGGATCAATTGCGAGAGGCATTGACCAAGCTTTCGAGGCGGGTCAATTCGGCGCTGATTGCCGAAGACGCGCAGTTGACGTGCAATAAGATGGTAGCTCGAATGGTCGATCAGGATGACTTCAAGGCAGCGGCTCAGTTCACCGCCTTGGGAGTCGCATTTTCCCGAAAATCTCGCGATCCGGGGCGATTGGATTTCGCCACGCAACAGCAAGATCATATCAAGGCGATGGGGAAAGAATATCAGAAGGTAACAGACGAAATTCAGCGAAAGAAGTTGGAGCGCACGTCGGCTGACGCGAAGGCTCTTATGGGGCGCTATTATTGCCTGATTAAGGGCGACTTTGTCAAAGGACTGCCGATGTTATCGCAAAGCAGCGACGAGGCAATGCGGAGTCTTGCGGAATTGGATTTAAGTAAGCCGGGTGATCCCGTAAAAATGGTGGAACTAGGCGACCAATGGTGGCAAACAGCGGAAGGGCAACCATCGAGCTATCGGATTCATTCATTGACGCGTGCCGGTTATTGGTATCAGGCGTGCAAAGATCGTGTGACCGGGTTGACGTTGACTCGTGTGCTGCAACGGCTGAAGGAAATTACCGATGCCAGCCAAGACCCGCAGATCAGTACGGAATATCTGGCTCATCGAATGATGGCCTATCACTGGCAGATCAAGTGGAAAGACGGGCGCACCTGGGATGACATCACGTTCGATCCGAACGGGCGATGGAATTGTGTAAGCATTGGAAACAACGTACGAGCATACGGGCCGTGGCGTTTTGAAGCGGGGCGCATCATCGCCAAGCACCAATACCATCCCAAATATGAAGCCATCTTTCCTCAGAATGGCACAATCATCATTCACCATTACAATCAAGACAAACTTGAACGGATCGGGACGATCGTGCCGATGGGCGAGCGGTAGGGCTGGATTCGTATTCCGGGTTTGGATCGGATCGGCGGGTTGTAACGAGAAAAACGTCGCCGGTCGCTATTGTAGGTGTAATGTACACTCTAATGGTACGCAGCCGACTGACTGTGGCAGAACTACGCCATGGTTGCGTTGTGCTGCCGTCTGCTAACTGCATTGTTGGCGGGAGAAGTAAACAAGAGGCGAGCACGCCGCGGGTGGACGAGGAACTTGTTGTGACTGGTTTGAAGGTATCGATCATCACGATCTGCTACAATTCTGCTGCGACGATCCGTGAGTCGATCGAGAGTGTACTGGCACAGGATTACACGAACATCGAGTACACTATCGTTGACGGTCAATCCACGGATGCGACTTGTGATATTGTGCGTTCGTATGGGGATGCCATTAACGTCTTCAAGTCCGAGTCGGACACGGGAATCTACAACGCGATGAACAAGGGAATCGCATTGGCGACGGGGGACGTTGTCGCGTTTCTCAATAGTGACGACGTATATCGTGACTGCACGGTTGTAGGTCGAATGGCCGACCTAATGCAGCGCGACCACCTCGACGCGGCCTACGGCGATATTTACTATGTCGACCGGGCCAATATACAACGTGTGATTCGCTATTGGCGTACGGGGGAGTTCGGCGAAGGTGCGATCGGTCGGGGATGGATTCCACCTCATCCGTCATTCTTCTGTCGGCGGGACGTTTACATGCGTCTGGGGACTTACAACGAGGAGTTTCGCATTGCTGCGGACTATGAATTGATGCTGCGGTACATCGCGGTACATCGCGTCCGTATCGGTTATTTACCTTACGTTGTTGTGAACATGCGGGTAGGCGGAGAATCGCATCGCTTGAAGGGATTCTTGAAGGGAAATCGCGAGATTCTTCGATCGTTTCAAACCAACAAACTGCCGTTGCCACGATTCTTCATTGTCCGACGGATGATGGCCAAGCTCAAACAGTTTCTTGTTCGAGAACGGGTCGGAACCTAAGGCTACGGGGGAACTTCGGCCATGGTTTTGCCGGCACTGAAATCGCTGCTTAAGTCAAACCGCCAGTTGCTGTATTTCTTGCGCGCGTGGCGCCGTTGGTGGCTATTGACCTTCAAGTATCGATTCAAGTCGGTGGGGGAGAACTTTACGTTCACGCGCGGGATCCGCGTTGTCTTTCCTGATACGGTTGTGGGAAACGATGTCTTTATCGGGCACGATTGCTATTTGGGCGTGCAGAACTTACGAATTGGAAACTATGTTCAGTTGGCGCCGCAGGTCGCCATTACCGGTGGAGATCATCGCTTTGATATCGTTGGTACACCAGCGGTGCACACGGGGTTGGAGGCGCATTATAAGATCAGGACGTATCAAAAGGGTGTAACGATTGGCGACGACGCGTGGATTGGCTACGGGGCCATTATCATGGACGGTGTAACGATCGGCGAAGGTGCGATCATTGGGGCCGGCAGCGTCGTGACTCGCGACGTTCCCCCCTATACGATTTGGGTAGGTGTACCGGCTCGCCAGCTGAGAAACCGGTTTCCATCGATCGAGGATGCTTGGGAGCACAGCCGCAAGATCGAGGGAAGTTTTTATCAGCAGCACTCTGCTGTTGATGCCGCCGAGTCAAAATGAACGCAAATGTACTATTTGGCCGATGCAACTGGACGTGCGGCGAGTACGCCTTTATCATACCGGACGTTTGTCGGAAATATACTTGCCACGTGGCTTGAACGGAGTTGTTGTGTCCGAGGAAAATCTGAAAATGTCGCGACCGGCCGGGGACGCCGATGACGGGGCCAAGTCGGCGAACCAGCGCAGTGCGCCCCGCTGTCCGGTTTGCGGCGAGACTCGTTACACTTATGTTTTTAGCGAACGGGGCCATCGTTTACTCAGTTGCCACGACTGCGAACTGTTATACATCGATCCATATCCTCAACAGGCGGACAATCAGCATCATGTTGTATCAGAATATGACTATGATAGCCTGAAAATCCTCGATTGTGACCGGCATTACCAGGCTTCGATCATGGCGTATCGTAGCTATTGGCCGCGGTTAAGGGAGGAGATTCGGTCGGCCACGAGGATGCTGGATTTGGGATGTGGCACGGGGCACTTACTGGAACTGGCGTGTCAATTGCCTGGTCTACGCTGCGTTGGCATCGAGCTGAATCGCGAGCGAGCGGCCTATGCGCGCGGTAGGGCTCCGTGTGAAATCTTGGAGGTTCCCATTGAAGACTACGAGCCGGCCGAGCGTTTCGACGTGATCACATTGATGGACGTATTCGCCCACATTCCAAACGTCAATGATTTTTTTCGGGCCGTACGCCGTTTGCTGAAGCCGAACGGGAAGCTGATTTTTAAGGTCGGAGAGATGAGTCGTTCGATACGCAAGGACGCGATGCACGATTGGCAGATACCGGACCATCTACAGTTTTTGGGAATGAAAACCATGGGGTGGTTGGCTGAAAAGCATGGCATGACGGTTGTGCGTCACGATCGAGTCCCCTATGCGGATGAGCTATTCGCTCCTGCGCTGTGGCGGCTTTCCGGACGAAGTACACTGCGTAACTTCCTGAAACGGTCCATCGTCGTCACTCCCTTCGCCTTGCCGTTGTTGGCGTCGCTGTACAGGCTTCGTCATGGGAACACCATTTTTTCATCGCTAATTGTGTTGACTCCCGCCGGAGATGCCTGATTTATCAGCCGATGTGCTGCCTCGGTATTGAGCAGTCATGTGTGAGATTTTTGTTTGAAGGACAAAGACGATGCCGGATGTAATGACTTCGCACGCCAAGATTTTTGTTTCCGGACATCGTGGGCTGGTCGGCTCGGCAGTCGTCAGACAACTCCAGCGACAGGGCTTTACCAATGTCGTGACGGCGACGCGACAGGAATTGGACTTGCGCGATCCTCAGGCTGTCCGACAGTGGTTCAAGGACCACCGTCCGGAATTCGTAATCCACGTGGCGGGGAAGGTTGGTGGCATCAATGCCAACGCTACCGAACCAGCGGATTTCATCTACGACAACCTGATGATTCATGCCACGGTCTTGCGGGCCTCCTATGAATGTGACGTCCGTAAACTTTTATATCTAGGCAGCTCCTGCATCTACCCCCGCGACTGCCCGCAGCCGATTAAGGAAGAGTACTTGTTAACGGGGCCACTTGAAGCCACTAATCGGGCGTACGCGGTGGCAAAGATCGCTGGTTTGGTCTCGTGCGAAGCCTATCGCACGCAATTCGGCTGCCGATTCATTTCCGCCATGCCTACGAATCTGTATGGGCCCCATGACAATTTCGATCTCGTGTCGTCCCACGTCCTGCCGGCCCTGATTCGTAAATTCGATGATGCGCGCCGAGCCCAACAATCGACGGTAACGGTTTGGGGGACGGGCCAGCCACGCCGTGAATTCTTGTTCGTTGACGACTTGGCTGAGGCCTGCCTGTTCCTGATGCAAAACTACGAAGGCCCAGATACGATTAATGTTGGCACGGGAGAGGACGTCATGATCGCTGAGCTCGCCGATACGGTCCGGCAAATCGTTTATCCGGGATCAGAGATCCGTTACGATCGCACAAAGCCGGACGGGACGCCCCGGAAGCTGCTCGACGTTTCCCGCCTCCACAAACTTGGGTGGGCCCACCGGACGCCACTGATGGAGGGGATCCGGATGACCTATCAATGGTTCTTGGAGCACGCCTCACAGCATCAGCGACGCTGATAATAGTGCGAATAATAAAGGTAACGGCTCGGGTGCCCCGTCGCCATGACCCCCTGGGACTGCATCCTCGGCAGGACCGGCTTGTTCTCCAACGGCGTCGGCATCCTTGTCGGTGTGGGGGGCTTTCGGGCATCCGCGAATCGGCGTTCTACTTGCGGGCGGATAAATGACTGGTAGCGTGTCGCCGCCAAACCTGACGTGCTTCCCACCATGTTCGTTAACCGAACATACGGACTTACCGTCGGTTTGTAGTACACACTGGCGCCCGAATACGCCGCGACCTTGTTCTGATAAGCACGTTGACGATAGTACTGGTTAATCGAATCGAATTGCGCCTGTGCGACGCTGGTCGATGTGATGACGATCGTGACCAATGTCAACGGAATGACGAGCGTTTTGCAATGATTCATCTTATTACTCCTCAATGGAAACCCTCATGGGGTTCCGGAAAACTTTTGGGCCCCGAAAGGAAGCGTACGTCACGAGCCTGCCACGCGACGCTGCGGTTGCAGCGCTAACACTTGCTGATAGTACTCCCACATTTTACGTCGCTGTTGGCCGATGAGCTCGGCGGTTTTTTCTCGCCGCATGATCGAATCCATGCGGCCAATCATCATGATGAACGCAAAGTATACGTGGTGATCGAGAAACGACCCTTGTTTGAATAACAATAGCAACTCGAACAGCAGCAGCGCCGCCATACAGGCAACGACCCCGCGCTCTTCGGGTGAATCGCCTGTTAATACGAACATCCGGTAGAGACTGCGCCACGCCATGACATTGA
>JAGQPD010000211.1 GCA_020426865.1 Planctomycetales bacterium | reverse complement strand
TCCAGAACTCCGGTCGCACGCCATTACACCGGGATCGGCGGAGCGATTCGCGCTGGGCCGCGATTGCCGAATGGCAACAAGAGAACCGGGTTACCGGGGTCCCAGCCGCATTCAATGCAACCCGCATTGCTCCGCCGTGTCCTGCCGCATTGGCCTTCTTGACCGCATTGGCCGGTACTGAACCGAGTGATAACGCCTGGGACACGGCCGGAGCTATATGGGATCCCCAGCGTCTGTACAATTCACCGTTTCCAGAACTCCGGTCACACGCCGGGGGCCGGTCCCGTTTCCGCCCCTTCACTCGGCCTTGCGGACGCCAACGGTTAACAAGAGATTCGCCCAGAGCGCCTGGTCGCCGGTTTGGATCGTCAAAACGTGGTCGGGCGACTTGACGGCATCATAAAAATCCCAGCGTTCGATCGGTTGCAGTCGGACAGCAACGTTTGCGTCATTTAAGATTTGGCGGTATTCGGCCCACACCGGTGGATCGTGGTCCAGGCGATGCGGGTCGTCGGCGGGCATCCCCATCGTATTGACCGCTTCGACCGGGATCGCCGTCAACAACGTTTTTAGAACTTGCGAGACCGTCAACAAACCCGGGCACAGATTCAAGCTGACAATCTCCGCTCGGGGCCCCCGCGCGGATGAGGTGGGATAATTGCCATCGGCGATGAGTACCTTGGACGAGTGGCCAGCGCGAGCCAGAATGCCGTTAATCTCCGGATGGATGAGCGTGTGATTGAGCATGAACGAACTCCTAATGGCAGCGATAAATTCCGGTGGTGCGAGGTTACATACCAGCTTGCAGCGCCTGCAGATGCCGCGAAAAATGATCGGCCAGTACTTCGGTATACGTATCGGGGTGAGCAACCAACACATCGCGGACGGCTTTGCCAAGACGCGGGTCTGTCAGAACCGACCCGAACGTGCAGTGCAAGATTTGTCTTCCCGGAGCCGTGAACCCTTGGCCGGCAGGGACGCGGTCCCAACACTCCAGATACAACCCTTCTAACTCCCGGACAGATCCTACGTCGCTTGCCGGTGGCGCCGAATCGTTCGTCGCCGACACGTGATACGTGGCCTTATCGGTCGGATAGCGCAAACGGGAGAAATCAATGATCTTGCGGAATAGCGCCTCGTCATGACGAGCGACAACGCGAAGGGCCTCCAAGTAGCTGGTGCCCGCGGTCTTGACGTGAAATTGTCCTTTCGTAGCTCGCGCCAGTGCGGTGTACATTGACAGTTTGTCCGACCCGGAGTGCAGACTTAGCTTGTAGGGACCCAACTGCCGAGCGATGGCGGCGTGATCGGCGAGGGACGTTTCCAGTTTCGCGGCATCCCCCTTGTAATCGACCCCCTTCTCGAACTCTCCAATGAACCTCGGTGCGAGGCTCACCAGCTTCATTCCTTGTCTCAGGCATTGGTCGGCGATTACAAAATGTTCGGCCAATGTAGTTGGTTGCGGCGTTTCGTCAACACTTAATTCAATTTCAAACGGACGCCCAGCGGCTGTTTGAATTCGTGCGATATAGGCCGCCAGTTTAACTGCATGCTCGATTGCTCGGCCGTATTTCACTGCGGCCCGCATGCAAACCGCGTCGTCGAATTGGATCGTGGTGCCGGATTCCAGCGTCACCGATTTGCCGCGGTACTGGTCGAACCACGGGGCATGCGGAACGATCGCGTCAAATTTCGCTTGCAACGCAGCTTCATCGTAGTCGTCCGCCTGCTCGTCGACATAGCCGGACGGATCGATCGTAAAAAACGTGAATCCAGCCGCGGCGGTCATGTCGACATCGGCATTGGTCTTCAGATGGTCGGCGTCAGCTCCGGTCGGGCCGGACCAACGGGCATCGTCCATCCCCTGCAGGGCGTCGCGCATGACCATCTCCGGCGTACGACACGTACGAGTCATTTCGCGTATCGACTGCTGAGGATAAATCGGCAAGATCCCACTTCCCAACTGCTGCATGGCAGCCACGTGTCCCGGCGTTGCACAACCAATTCGGTCACCAAACCCAAAGCTAGGCTCTAGCCCCAACGTTTGGCAGCGACCGACGTCCTGTGAATTACTCTTACTATTCATGGCGACTCTGCAAATATCTCTCGAATAAAACGAATTGCTTCCGCAGCCGCACCGTCGGACGACGGCCATGGTAATCCTTCGATGGACAGATATCCGTCGAAGCTGATCTGCCGGATCGCCGAAACCACCGGCGCGTACGGAATATGTCCAGCACCGGGAAAACGTCGATTCGAATCCACAAAATGTATGTGTCCTATCACGCTCTGGCCAGCAACGATGCCATCAGCCAAATCCGTTTCTTCGATGTTCATATGAAATAGATCAGCCAGCAGTCGGAGATGGTCTGCCCCTAACTGCCGACACAGCATCCGGCCATCGTCGATGGTGTTGATCAAATTGGTTTCATATCGATTGAGCGGTTCGATCAGCAGGACTTGATCGATCGCATCGGCATGCTCGAGCAATACTTCCAGACTGTCCTGCAACCGCTGGACCGCATCGGGTATGTCATTCCGGGAGGTCGCCTTTCCCTGCATCGACCCAATGATGGCGGGGGCATTCAAGGCCGCCGCGGCGTCCATCATCTCGCGAACGAAAACGACCGCATGCTGGCGACGCGTGTTATCCGCATCGGACAAGCTCAAACCGTGCAAGACCCAGCCGGCGCCGGTTCCCAGCGCAGCGACCTGCAACCCTAACGAGTCAACAATGCCACCCACTTCCTTTGGCTCCACTGCCTTCGCCGACGGAGCGAAGATCTCGACAGCGTCGTAGCCTAATTGCGAAGCCACCTGTTAACCCGCCTTTAAGTCGTCCCAAAACACGAACGGCCCTCCGCGCGCTTGGGGGACGAGACTGATCGTAATGGCTGTTTTCACTTCTGCCTGCGACATCGTTTCTCCGTCTGACGCCGGACTATCCCACACTGCAGGAACCACCCTACGGCGAATCAATCGTTACCATCGCCTTGACGACCCCAGATGCCGGCGAAACATAGGTCGGAAAATCCCTGGCGAGCGACTGCATCGTGCTGTGATGGGTCATCCACGGCTTGGTATCGATGTCGCCCTTTTCCAATCGGGAAATAATCGAGCGAAAATCTTCCGGCAATGCATTTCGACTTGCCAGTAACGTCATCTCACGACGGTGCATCAACGGATGCACGAATTGGATCTCCTTCGTCGTGATCCCGACATACACGAGCCGTCCGGCAAAAGATACGTAGTTCAAGGCGTTCGACATGGAATGATTGTTGCCCGTCGCATCGATCACCAGGGTTGGCATTTTTCCGTCAGTCAAGTCTTCAATAACGTTCTCTTCGGATCCATCCCCCTCGAACAACACCGTGTCGGAAACGTCCATTTGTTGCTGGCAAAAATCCAGTCTCTGCCGCGCCGCGTCCATAACAATCGGCCGCGCGTCGGCCAGTTTTACGAACTCCAACACCGATAATCCAATTGGACCAGCACCGATGATCAATACATCTTCGCCAGCGCGAGCCGCGCCCCGTGCCACGGCGTGACATCCGATCGCCAACGTTTCGACCAGCGCCAGCTTTTCAAACGATAAGTGTCGACTTACGTGCAACTTTCGTGCGGGCACGACGAACTCCGGCCGCATCCCGCCGTCGACGTGCACGCCAAGCACCTGCAGGGACTCGCAGCAATTCGTATGTCCGCGTTGGCAGGCGAAACAAGATTGACAATTGATGTAGGGTTCCACGCTGCAGCGATCGCCGATCTGGACGTTATCCACGCCCTCGCCAATCGCCACAACCTCGACGCCCAACTCGTGGCCGGGGATTCTGGGGTAGCTGTAGAAGGGAAAAGAACCCAAATAGCCGTGGATATCCGTACCGCAAATCCCAACGTTGTGGACGCGTACCAACACCTCGCCGATGCCGGGAGGACTCGACGGCGGCAACTCTATGATCTCAAACGACTTCGGTTCGCGCAGCAGAACTGCCTTCAACGTTGTACCCCTTGTGGCTGGAACGGCGTACCCTCGCAGAGTCGCGTGATGGCCCCTCAGCGGATCAAACGGGGTATTCTAGCAGCGTCGAGCGCGCCCCACAACTTGCCCTCAATTCGATTCGGGCTCATCGCCAGCGACGACCGACGCCAGGATGTTCGCTGCGTCGTACGGTAACATGGCGCCACCCGACAGACGGAACATGGCCACTTGGTTTCCGCCAGCCTTTTTCGCGATGTACATCGCGTTGTCCGCTTCTTCCAAAACGCGAGCGGCAGCAACGGCATGGAAATCAGCCGGGGTGACAATGACCAATCCCATGCTGCTCGTGAATGCCAAATCGGGGTGCGAATTGAGCCGCAATTTCTCGACGTATCTCCGAATCCGCTCCGCCATTCGCGCAAGGATCGCCTCGTTCGTCGTTGAAAAGGTTACCACGAATTCGTCACCGCCGTAACGGAACACCTCGTCTTCCTCACGAATACTCGACTGGATAACCCGGACGAATCGAGTCAACAATTCATCTCCCAGCTTATGTCCGAATGTATCATTGATTGACTTGAACCGGTCCAGATCCATAAAGACGACCCCCAGGCAGCGGCCGCGTCGTTGACATTCGTCAA
>JAGQPD010000009.1 GCA_020426865.1 Planctomycetales bacterium | reverse complement strand
ACCATCCAGGAAGTCCGACAAAAAAGATCTCTACCTGAAAGACTTTGACCAGCAAGGCGCAGATTGCCAACGTGGCGAACCAGGCAACAGCAGCAGCCAGGTTAAAGTCGCTGCCGGAACGCTGGGCGTAATTGTCCTGCAGGCCTAATCGGCGTAACAGATAGAAGTCGGCAAAAATCACCGCACCCATCGGCATCAACAGCAATCCGTACAGTGCCACGAAATCGAGCAGTTTCATGGCAATGGCGGGGAACATGCCGGCGACGGTGGCAATCATTCCGGTTGCCAACGTGACATAGAAGCGAGGGACCTTTGGCATGATCGCTTGGAAGGCAAGCCCTGCGCGATAGATCGTGGGGTTGGCTGTGGTCCAGCCGGCGATCACAACGCACAACAAGCCAGCGACACCGGCCGCCTCGGATGCTAGTGGTCCGGGGAGCACCGTGGTATTCGTGGGATCGCGATGCAATTGCAACGAGTAAAGCAGTGATGCGGCGATCCATGCCATGAAGTGACCGACGTACATCCCTGATGCGGTGGCGGCGCCATACCACGATTTGCGAGCAAACCGGAAGATGGTTAGGTCGGACATGCCAATGTGCATGGCCATATTGCAGAACCAACCAAAGAAGGCGACGTGCCAAAAGGTGAATTTGGTTTGACCGGGCAGCGGATCGCCACCTTTCCAAAGGTGCGTATTGGCCAGTGTCCAGAGGTCGTGCAGCGAGTGGACTTTGGTATCCGTCTCAATCATGAATTGTCGCAACGCGACGACGCCGAACACGAAAAACACCAAAACCATCCAGGGGGCGGCGACATTGGCAAAGCGAGATACGGCAGAATAGCCAAAGGCAGCAACGAAGGAGATCAGGAGGCCGACGACGAGGACGGCAAGGACCCAGCCGGTACTGTTGGGAAGCGTGTCTGTCAGTTCCGGCATCGGAAACTTCGCCCAGACCCCGACGGCGGTGGCTGAGACCGTGATCATCGATCCGGCGAGAAAGCAGAACATGATGCCGTTGGCGAGGTTGTAAATTGTGACAAGGTGCCGTCCGCAGATCTTTTCGAGTTGATAATATAAAGTCAGCCGGGTACGAGTCGCGATTGGGGCCGTGAGGAACATCCAACTAAGGACCGCCAACAGGTTTCCCAAGAATAGTCCGACGATCAGATCAAAGGCACTCACGCCACGCGCGACGAACAGCGGGCCGATCATCAGTTCGGTACCGGCACAATGTTCTCCGGCATACATACCGATGAAGCTCTTGAAACCCAGCAGTGACCGTTTGGGAACTGGTTCGCGTTCAAACTCATCCGTTCCCGCAGGGTCATCGGAAACGTGTACCGATTGGATGTCGCGAATGTCGTCGGAATCCACTGCCAGTGATTCGTCCATTGAAAGAACCCGTCGCAAAGTTAACTAATCCAGTCGGCGCGACAGCACGGACTGTTCGTAGTCTTGAATAACCTTCAGCCAAGAGGCTCCGATAGGTACTCCGGCCCGCAAGCAATAATAGTCCCAGACGGCGCCGAAGGGCATCGACTTGAGCTCTTCCATGATTGCCAAGCGAGCCGTAAAGTCACCTTCGTTTTCCAGGTGTCGAAGCCATTCTATCGGTTCGAGAAACGCCAACAAGAGTGCGCGGATCATATTTCGAGTGCCGATCACCCAGGCGGCAACGCGGTTGATACTGGCGTCAAAGAAGTCGAGCCCAATCCGAACTCGGTGCAAATAATCTCCCCGCACTAATTCCTGTGCAATCGCCAGCAACTCGTCATTGAGCGTGACGACGTGATCGCTGTCCCATCGTAACCCGCGGCTGACATGCAGTAATACCTGGTCGAGATAGGTGAGTACCGATGACAGCTTGTCGGAAATTACTTCGGTTGGGTGAAAATGCCCGGCGTCCAGGCAGAGCATCTTATTGCGTGTGATCGCGTAACCCAAATAGAATTCGTGCGAGCCAACGACGTAGGCTTCGGAACCTAGTCCAAAGAGTTTGGCTTCCACGGCGTCGATGTTGTGGCACGCATCGATTTCATCGCGGAAGATGGCATCGAGCGAGTCCGCCAGTCGTGCACGTGGTGACTTGCGATCGGCGGGTGTGTCCTTGAAGCCATCGGGAATCCAGAAATTTGTCACACTCGGCGAGCCCAGTTGTCGGCCCATCGCCGCGGCAACCCGGCGGCAACACACGCCGTGCTCAATCCAAAACTGTCGAATCCCTGGATCTGGGTGCGACAGAGTAAAGCCATCCGAAGCATTGTCGTGCGAAAAATATGTGGGATTGAAATCCAGACCCAAATGATGGTCCCGGGCCCAATCAATCCAACCTTGAAAATGTTCGACATCGATCTGGTTTCGTTCCACATTGCGGCCCGCGAACTCCCCATAACTGGCGTGCAAATTGAACCGGTGCGAACCCGGGATCAAATTCATCGCCTTCAATACATCGGACCGCAGTTCATCCGGCGTCCGGGCCTTCCCCGGATAGTTTCCCAATACCGCCAGTCCGCCGCCGAGTGGCCGGTCCGCCGACTCAAATCCTCGCACGTCGTCGCCTTGCCAACAGTGAATCGAAACGGCAATGGTTGACAATCGCGAAAGTGCCGTATCTGTGTCTACGCCAAGGTCCGCGTAACGTTCCCGAGCCAACTCGTACGCCTCTTCGATCTGCTTGGCGGAGGGCTCTTGGATTCCACCGGCAGTCCTGATGGAGGGGTCAATGAGCGTCATGGTCGATAATGTTCGGGGGTTGATGGTTGTCCTGCCAGAAATGCCGATCGCTCAACGTAGGACCGTTGGGCTCGTCGACCTCGTTGTTCCACGCTCGTCGACTACGCCAATTATAAATGGACGGCCCGTCGGATTCCCGCAGTTTCCAACCACGAATCGCATAAAGGCTCATATCGAGGAGCCCGTCCGGATAGTTTCCTTGAGCCAAGCCTTGGCAAGCCGGGCTACTATCGTACGCCGACTTCGGGAAGCCATCAGTCGCCTCGGTAGCACCCATTCCGACGTGCGGGCAGCAGTGACGTACGTCGAATCCTACAAAAATCGACCTCTCCCGTAAATAATGGCCCCGCTTGGGCATGCAGTTGGCGACTTAAGACCCACGCGAGTCGCTCAACCTTCCCCTTCATCGCCTGCTGCTGAGCCCGTCGCCGTGTTGTCCACTGGCGCCACTGCCGTTCGCAATGTTGTGGCTTAAAATGTTGGGTGTAATGCCTTGAGTCGAAAACGGGTGGGTGTTACTTTCTAGAGATAGGTCCGATCGATTTGAATTCTCGTCCCGCAACTAAAAATCGACCTATTTACGGAGCATGCCTTGTCAATTCCCGTTTCTTGAATGAAGGCTGCCACGCATCATTTTCATAGCTTTCACGAAGTGTTTTCATGTCCGATAACGAGGGTTTTTTTCATTACCTCCCTGTCGACGACCTCGTCATGAAATGGGGATTGTATGTGACCGGAGCAGGTCGCGAACGGACCCTCCCCGGCGAAGATTATCCACCACGACAACACCCCGCCCTGTACCAATTCGACTGGCGCCGCGGCCGCACATTACCAGAATTTCAGTTGGTTTTTTTGACCGATGGCGAAGGAGAATTCGAGTCGTCGGTGATTCGTCTGACGAAATTCCAAAGCCCCGCGATCGTCGTCCTGTTTCCCGGCGTTTGGCACCGCTACCGTCCTAATCCGGCATCAGGGTGGACCGAGCAGTGGCTAAGCTTCAATGGAGAGCTGGCGCATCGGTTTTTCGATCTCGAGATCATTCGACCGGAAAATGCTCTGCGCCAGGTGACTGAGTCGCGTTCGCTCGTGCAGGAATTCGATACCATCCAAAAGAGTATCCATCACCAGCCACTGCAGAACTCCGTTCTGCTGTCGATGCGCGCGATGTCACTGTTGGCCAACGCGACCGCTCAATTTGCCGAGCCGTGTCCGACGCCGGCAGAAAACAATCAGTCCGATCACATCAGCGATGACGTGGTGTCCGAGGCACTGCAGATGATTTGGAGTTACAGCCACTACCCGATGTCGGTGTTGCAGATTGCTCGAAAATTGGGCGTCAGTCGTCGGACACTCGACCGCCGTTTCGCCGATCATGTCGGTCGTAGCGTGCTAAGTGAGATCAATTTATGCCGTATGGCTCGTGCCAAGCGTCTGTTGAGCGAAACCGATTTAGCTGTCAAGTCGGTAGCGTTCTTGGCAGGCTTTTCCAGTGCCGAACGGATGCGAGTTGCCTTTCTAAGCGAGGAAGAAACCTCCCCATCCGGCTATCGAGATCGGGTCCGCAAGGAGTCACTTGCCGATAACAAGTCGAAAAAGTAGCGGCGTTGGTCCCGCATGCCGCCATCAAGTGCATGCCGGATCACGAGCCGAGACAGTATAGATGTTCGGCGGTTCGCAGCAAAACGCGATTTTGGATCAAAACCGGAGTCGCGATCACCGATTCGTCCATCCGATTCTCGGCAATGACCTTCAGCTCCTGCTGCCGATCGAGCACGTAGGTCGTACCGTTTTCGCGAGTGACATAAACATGTGACTGCGTGACAGCTGGCGAGGCGCTGAAGGCGTCTCGTCCCGCTGGCAAGTCGCGCTCGACCCGCACCTTGCCCGTGGCAACGTCGAGCTCCATGACCTTGCCCTTGTCGGTGCAGACGATGATCGCGTCGCCAACCGCCGCCGGCGTAGGTACATCTGGTGTGTCCGACTTGATTTCCCAGGCCAGGTGACTGTCCGTTACGTCACCGTGTCCCCCCAGCCTGAGTGCACGCAAAAGTTTGCCGCGCGCATACGGCGCTACCACCGTGTCTCCGCTGACGACCGCCGATGCAATGGAGCGATATCGCGTTTCTCCGGTTGGATTGAAACCCGCCGATCGCCAGAGCTCGGTGCCCGTTTGGGCGTCGTGAGCGGTCAAGTGGTCAGAGCCCAAAACTAGCAGGACCGTGGTATCGCCCCGCTTCGTCACGATCGGAGTCGTGTACGCCTGGTGAGATTCTTCGGGAGCATTCAGGTTGCGATCAACTTTCCATACCTGCTTTCCGGTACGCTTGTCCAATGCCACCACATAGGACGGTGCATCCTGCATGCACGCGACGATAACGCAGTTGTCGGTCAATACCGGCGACGTACCGAGATCCCACCACAGCGAGTCCGGACCGAATTCCGCTTGCAGGTTCTTCTGCCAAATGAGCTTGCCGGTGAAATCATAGCAGGACAGGTCGCCACTCTTGAAATAACAGTAGACATGCTGACCATCCGTAACAGGTGACGGATTTGCGCCACTCCCCTTGCGGTGCTTGCCCTGCCGTTCTGTTCCCTGCTCGCGTTCCCATTGGATGTTTCCGTCCCAATCAAAACATTGAACCAGGTTTTTTCCATCCCGAGCACCGTCGACAAAAATATGGTCGCCCCAAACGATCGGCGTCGATCCCGCGGAACTGGGCAACGCCACCTTCCAAATTACATTTTCAGTTGTGGTCCACTGGACCGGATAGTCGCCAGGGGCCGCGACACCGTCAAAATTTGGGCCACGCCAGTTCGGCCAGTTCTCGGCCAGGCTTGAAGTGGAGCAACAAAGTACAAATACAAGCGCAGTCACGTGTCGGCGATTCATCGGCGCAGCCTCACTCGAAGACTTTGGGGCTAAGGTGGGATGGAGGAAAAAGTTCAAACGATTGTGGTAGGGCAGTTCGGTAAGACGACAGTGAGTTAACAGTGGGAGTCAACAGTGCGAGTCAACAGTGCGAGTCAACAGTGCGAGTCAATGGCCGCTCAGGAAACGACGCAGTTGACTGTCGTCGTCATCGACGGCCCGTTCGACCGCGCCGTCCGTGACGTCGATGCAGTTGGTCAACCCAGCGTGGTCTACGGGATTCGGTGGATCGTCCGAGACCGTGGGAGTTTCGTCGTCCTTTGGCGGTGTGTCTTGTGGTTGCCCCCTATCGTAAGCAACAATCGCGGCAATTGGCAAGTCGTCCGCATCGGGAGTGGCTTTCGGTTTGGAAGGCTTGTCGGCGCTCGGCCGATCGTCGTCGTCGACGCGGATATCGGGGAGGATCGCCGATATCGCTTTCAAGGTGATCGGCCCGACGGTAAGCTGATCTCCCTCGGCTAGAAACGTTGGGCCGGAAATACGCTGCCCATTGACGAAGGTGCCATTGGACGAATCCAAGTCACGCACGGCCAATTGGCCGTCGAAATCGTACAGCTCGCAGTGCCGACGGCTGACACGCGCATTGCGAATCTTGACGCGCGCTTGTTCACCCCGACCGATGATCGTTGGCAACCGCAACGCTAAAATCATCGTGTCCGCACCTTCGATCACTTCTAATCGAACTCGCGGCATGGGCGTAACACCGACTACAAGTTGGAACGCTCCCGGCGGCGCATCGTACGAATCTGACGCAGAAAAATACGCCTTGCAACACCCGGAGCCCCTTATTGTACGGCTTTCCCGTTCCCCTGCAACACGTTGCCTCCCGGTGATTGGACCGATTTGCGATGGCTCGCATTATTGGCCGCTGATGAATGCCCGCAAGGCCTCCGACAAGCGCGCTGCCTCCGACGTGACCCGTTCGGTCGCTTCGGCGGCGCTTTGCATCTTTCCCGCGGCAGCGTACGCATGTAAATCGCTCAACAAGTCATTCATCGCCTGGGCATGAAAACTGCCAATACACCCGCGCAATGCGTGGACCGCCGCTGACAGTTGCCGGCTGTTACCGCTGACGGTCGCCTGTTTTAATTCTGCTAGCAGCGTCTCGGCGTGCGTCAAGAAAATGCTCGCCAGTTCACGCAAAATCTCCACGCGACCGTCCACGCCTTCAATGGCCTTGGTGTGGTCAAATACGTACGTGTCTGTTGGCATCGAAAGCACCTGAATCCTCTTACGTTCGTCTAGTTGTGGCCCACAGTGGGCGGATTCGAAATCATCGCTGCCCCCAATGATTACCGTTAGATATAATCCATCATACGACGTCCCTGCAAACCGATATTCCGATATGGGTGGTATCGACCCCCTAATAGTCTGGGAAATGGCGTAAAGTCGCCACATGTATATCGTTATTTGCGCGCTGAAGCGGACAAAAAAGAACGGAATTCTGGGATCGATGCCGAATCCGTTGGCGGAACAGTTCTCAATTCTAAGATTGGCTGAGGCGTTGTTTGGGGGCTTGATACAGTTGTTGATGAGCATCGAGCAGCCAGGCGGGGATCTGGTCACGGTAGGGAGAATTGGCCAAGCAAGCTGTGAAATCCAGCTGCTGGCACAATTGTGCGTTTAGCCCTGGGAACCAATGTCCACCGTGGCCTAACAGATTGTATCGCATTTGAGCATACTCGCGCATGTCAAAGGCGAGCAACAATTGTCGGAGCCACAAGATGGCGCCGATATTGATATGGCCCGGGGTGTCGCTCCAACCGGGAAGCCCTTCTTCGAAACGTCGACGAATATCGGAGCCCACGGCTTGATCAAGTGCCTGTTCCAGACGTTTGACGATGGTCGGCACCAACTCATCGGCCTGGTCCAAGAGGTTTAGAGTACTACATTGGAGATCGAAGTCTCCCGGGCAGGACGCTCCAAGGCTAAGTGTGTGGACTTCGGGACGCCGCAGGCAAAACAGACAGTTGAAGACAAGCGGGTGAAGAGGATCGCACAATTCGATGAGCTGCTTGGTAGGGCGATAGAGCATCCCCCCTTTGTCAGCGGGGCTAATGATAAAGACACCCATGTCGCGTTGATGGGCGGCTTCGATGGCGGGCCAGTTCCGCTGGCAGATATAGTACCAATGCAGATTCACGTAATCGAAGCCGCCCGAGTCATCGTGTTCGATCGCTGCCTGGATGACTTCCCGAGGTCCGTGAGTGGAAAACCCGACGAATCGCACCTTGCCTTGGTCGACCAACTGCCTGGCTGCATCCAGGCAACCGCCCTTCCGTGTTGCCCAATAAAGGTGCTGGTGTGTATTCACGCCGTGTAGTGCAAGCAAATCGACGTAGTCCAATTGCAGGCGAGACATTGAGTCGTGAAAATCGTCAACAAAGTCGCCGGGGTTTGCCGTGGGAGCAATTTTGGTTTGGACAATCAGTTGGTCTCGAGGAATTTTCGGTAGCACGAGGCCAAGTTGTCGTTCGGAAGACCCGTAACCGCGAGCGGTTTCGATATGATGGATTCCCAATTCCAGCGAACGCCGGATGGTTGCCTCGAGGTTGGCTTGGTTTTCCGGTGGCACTTCGTCCAAGGGAACGTCTTGCCACTTGAACTGGTAACGCATCCCTCCGCAGCTGAAAACGGGCATTTGTAGTTCGGTTCGGCCAAATCGTCGATATTTCATGTAGCCTGTATAGACGTCTTGGTGCGGAACTTCAAGAGCACCCGGTTTCCGGGTTCCTTTTGCCGGGCGGTTGGACGAAAATGAATGCCACTCGGTTATGATCTATTTCCAGGTTGACAACACCATCGATTCCTGATTGGGCAACTGCATGTCGCGGCGGCGGTTTGATGAGTTCGTTTTGGATGGTCAGCTTGGCGAAGGAACTGTGGGGACGATTTATCGTGCCGTCGAGATTGCGACCGGTACCGCATACGCCTTGAAGCTGTTGTTGCCAGCGGTCTGTAAGAATGACTTAGTGGTTTCGCGCTTTCGCCGTGAGATTACGATCCTCGAGAAACTGAATCATCCCCATATCGTCCAATATTTTGGTAGTGGGCAACACCACGATCAATTGTTCTACGTGATGGAGTTGGTCGATGGCGGGACGCTCAAGGAATTGCTGATCACTGGCGGCACACTGCCGTGGCAAGAAACCGCCGAGTGCGGTTGCCAGATTGCCTCGGCTTTGCAGTATGCCCATAACCACGGTATCATCCATCGCGACTTGAAACCGGGCAATATTTTTCTGAACCTGCGCGGTGAAGTGAAGCTCGGTGATTTCGGGATTGCGTTGGACTTGCATGCCCATCAACTGACAGAATCGGGATTGACGGTTGGTACGTACGCGTACATGAGTCCCGAGCTGGTACGGGGGGTGCGGAATATTACGGGGAAATCGGACTTGTACGCGTTGGGGTGCGTACTGTTTGAGATGTTGTCTGGGCGTACCCCCTTTGTCGGCGACAACTTTGCCGAGATTTTCGCGCAGCATTTGGAGCATACGCCGCCGTCGATGGCCGATGTGGGTATTCCTTGTCCGCCGTCGATGGACCGGCTCATTCATCAGTTGTTGGAGAAAGATCCGGAACGCCGCCCCTTCAATGCCCGGACGGTTCAGGGGGTACTGGGCGAACTGATTTATCCCGCCGGCCTGCCGACGATGGGTGAGGATCGAGTGGAACGGCCCGATGGCGGGGAATTGGCAACCCAGGACGTTGCCGCGGCGGCAGCCGGTCCGCTGCAAGTTGCCCTGGCCAAACGCATCGATACCAGTCAAAATCCCCAGGAGGTTTCCTGGTCGACGCTGTTGTGGGTGTTGGCGGGAATCGCCTTGGTGGTCATCTCCGTATCGATGTGGACCAATTGGAAATAGGGTTGACGTGTCGATCGGGCGCACCAGCGGGAAGCTACCGATGGGGTGTGTTGTTTCCCGTGGCAATTTGTGACATGTGACAATATTGTGTGTGTTAGGAGTATGCTATCGTGCCGGAAGCTTCACGTGTAATTCGCTTGGGATTGATACAACATGCTTGTCCGCCTGATCGATCGCGGGAAGAAAATGTGGAGCATGCGGTCGGGATGATCCATCAAGCGGCGGCTGGCGGTGCCACTCTCGTGGCTACTCAGGAATTGTTCACGGGGTTTTATTTCCCACAAACGGAGAATGAATTCCGATTCGATTTGGCCGAATCGATTCCTGGCCCGACGACGGATCGGCTGTGTTCCGTCGCTCGTGAACGGCAGATTACGATCACCGCGTCGCTCTTCGAGAAACGAGCTCAGGGGTTGTATCACAACACCTCCGTGATGATTGATCCGCGGGGCACGATCATGGGCAAGTATCGAAAGATGCACATCCCCGACGACCCGCGGTTTTTCGAGAAATACTATTTCACCCCGGGTGATTTGGGTTGGAAAGTGTTTGAGACCGAACGGGCGCGTGCGGGACTGCTGGTCTGTTGGGACCAATGGTATCCCGAAGCGGCTCGGTTGACTTGCTTGGCTGGTGCTCAGATCCTGTTTTATCCCACCGCGATCGGTTGGTATCACGGGGAAACGCCGGAGGACCGCGTGGCACAGCGCGAGTCGTGGATTACAATCCAGCGATCGCATGCCATCAGCAATGGCGTTTATGTGGCGGCGATTAATCGAGTTGGTGTGGAGGATGACCTTACTTTTTGGGGTTCCAGTTTCGTGTGCGACCCGTGGGGGCGGATCGTGCAACAAGCAGATCCGGAAACCGAGCAGGTATTGATCGTGGATTGCGATTTAGACAACATCGAAACGGCCCGACGCGGTTGGCCGTTCCTGCGTGATCGACGCATTGACGCGTATCAAGATCTCTGCCGCCGCTATGTGGACTAGGTGACCTAAATATGTCGTGCGTTGATGACGATACATTTCGTGGTTTCTACATGCCCGCCGAATGGAGCCCATTGCGGCGATTGTGGGTGACACCGCCACACAATGCCGAGACTTGGCCGGGATGCCTTGAGGGA
>JAGQPD010000210.1 GCA_020426865.1 Planctomycetales bacterium | reverse complement strand
GACGTATTGGCATCTACGTTGACTTCGAAGATCGTCAACTCGTTCCTTCGCGTCGTTTGCCGCGATTCACGATAGCCATCGCCGTCATTGTCGACCCGCTCGACAAAGTACTGGTATAAGGGAATCGCCAGCACGCCGTGTTCCGCATAGTAGCCGAACGCGTGATGGTCCCAATTCGCCTCGGTGCCTGAGAACCGTGAGAAGGTGTATTGATCGACGAGCGCGGGCAGGGCCAAATCGGAGACGTCAAACAATGAGATCTGCACTGGGCCACTACGACCACCGGCGGAGCTGATACCAACGGTCAACAAATGATGGTCGCCCACGGGATGGATGTATTCCGAAAAACCGGGCAGCGTCACATGCCCCATCATCTGTGGTGCATTGGGGTCACTCAAGTCCATCGCTAGCAGTGGGTCGACGTTGCGGAACGTGACGATGTACGCGGAATCGCCCATGAATCTCGCTGAACGAATCGTCTGGTCCACCCCCAAATTGAAGACGCTACTGACTGGCGCCAACAGGCCACCAAAGTCGCTGATCACCAGCAAATCGGTTTCGCTGCGGTTGGTCCAGGTGCCGCTCCAACTGTTGGAAACATCCATCGCCATCCGCAAATAACCGTCGTTCTCATCTGCCGCGAATTGATCGTGCAGACGTCCCGGCACAATGCCCTGCGACACAAACTCGACCGACGTGTCATTCCAGGCGAATTTCAGAATGGCCGTGCTCGGTTCATTATCGAACGCCATTATCGTATCGAAGACGTAGAGATGCTCGAGCGACCCGTAGATTTCGTCGGCCCCCGACGCCATTACCGCGACCGCTTCGGCAAGTGTCGGCTGATCCGCCAACATATTGATCGATAGCACGGAAACCAAACTAGTGGCAGCATCTGATTGTGGCAGAACGATCCCTTCCGGTTCGACCAGCACGCCGGTTTCCAGCAACTGGCCTTCCCCTCCAAAGGTTTCGTACTTGGGCAGCATCTCACCGATCAGCTGATTCAGTCGAGCGACATACGCATCGCGCGTCTCGTAGCGACCGGTCGGCAGCATCGTATAAGGCGCAGCAGGATCGATCGGTTCCGGCATTTCCTCGATGATCAGCTCAGGAGCAGGCAGATAGAATTCATTTTCGCGAAGTACCAGGTACACATTACCATCGATCGACCGCGATTGCGTGTAGGCGCCGTCGAGCCTGGTTTCGCTTACAAGTGTGGGTGCATGGCGATCAGAGACATCGAAGATCGTGACATACGTTTCGGCGTCGGTCGGGTACCAATAATAGTCAAGGCCTACAACTCGCCCAAATACGTCATCGTACAACCACGGGCTCTGACGATAGCTCTGCGACACAACAGCGACGCGATCACCGAACAGGTATTGCCCGATTGCCTGGCCTTGGAACGGCATGCGGGAAACGACTTGCAGCTGGTCGGCCGGCCAGGCCTGGCTGATGATCAATTCGCCGCCTCGCAGCGAATAGACGTAGTCGCTATCCAACTCGATCAGGTCGGCTTCATCGACCCCAGCGACTTGCACGTTCGTTTCGGAATGTGAACGATCGGCCGTCTCGGCACCGGGAACTGCTCCGTCGAATGTTGTATAGTCTTGCGACACGATCGGCGAGCCTTGCTGACCAAAGAGCCCCGCGTATCGCTGCAAGGCGGCCTCTAGAAGTTCTTGAGCAAAACCGTCCCATGATTCCCATTGCGACAGCTGAGCGGCGGTGTTGTCATCCACAACATTTGTCACATTGCCAATCAACTGGTCGTCGACTTAGTACAGGAACGTGTCGGTTCCCACGAAACCGGGTACCGGTGTATAGGAGATACTCTTGCCGTCGGCCGCGATCGCAATCTGGCCGCCGTGCTCGGGTGTGCCAACGCGAGTAATCTCACGGGCGCCGAAATAGTCTGTCCCAAACCCGTCATTGGCCAGCAGGGGCAGATCGGTCGGCGTGCTATCAGGATCGACGCGATACACGTCGTCACGGACTCGCCGAATGACCTCGATCGAACCGGTCGCTTCCATGTGGCCGTCGACGATATAGGTAAATGTATCGGTGCCGGAGAAATCGGCCGGCGGTGTGTAGATGATAGATTTTCCGTCCGGCGCGATTGCGATCTGTCCGCCTTCGGCCGTTTCGGACACACTCGTGATCATTTTCGAGCCGTTGTACGTCACTCGATGGCCGTCGCAATAACGGGTTGTAAAATCGTTGGCCAGCACGTCGATTGAATTTTCAGCACTATTCTGGTCGACGACCGAGTGGTCGTTGGTAAGATGATGCCCCACGTCCACTCGCACATGCACCGGATACCGTCCGTCCACGGTTGCCTCAAAGACGTAAGACCTGGCGATATCGACGGTTAGCTCGAGGCGGTGTCCGTCGACGATGCGCACTTCGCCACCCGCTTCCGGCTGCGTTACCGACGTGATCGCGCGGGCACCTGGGTAGTATGGCCCAAACGCCTCGGTACCGCTGATCGGATCAAACGCAAAGACCAGCGAATCGGGCATGACACACAGGTGCTTCGAGTGCGACACTTGTATTGGCCGTACGTCGAGGAAAACCGAGGCCTCCAAATCGCCATCAACAATGTACGTAAACGCGTCACTGCCGACGTATTCGGCGACCGGAGTATAGACAATCGATTTTCCATCGGGTGCAATTGAGATCTCGCCGCCAGCTTCCGTGGCCGATACGCTGGTAATCTGCCGCGGGCCGGCGTAGCCGTTACCGAGGAAGTCATTTGTCAGGACGTCCAGGCGAATGCCGACATGATTCTGGTAGACGTCGAACCAGTCGTCCCGCACGGGGCGCTCGACGTTCATCCGAACTCGGGCTGTGTATTTTCCGTCGGCGATATAGGTAAATGTGTCGGTTCCGACGTAGTTCTCGGGCGGCGTATATTTCAGTGTCCGACCGTCGGCGGAAATGGTCACCACACCTCCCGCATCGGTCGGCCCGACGCTGGTAATCGATTCGACGACCCGGACCATTTCATGGTCGAAGTTGAAGTAATAGTCGTTGCCTAACACGAATATTTCATATGCCGTGCTGTTCTCGTCAACTCGCAAAAAATCATCTTGCACCGGATGGTGGACCCGCACCGTCACTGACGCCTCATAACTTTCGTCCACGACGTAACGAAATGACTCGGCTCCGTAGAAGTCGGGAGCCGGTGTGTAGGATATCGATCGACCGTCCGCACTGATCGCAATGGTCCCCGTGTTGTTCTCTCCCGGCAATAAACGGGTGATGGTACGAGTCCCTTCGTAATTGACCCAGAAGGGATCGTTGGCCAGGACGTCGAGCGTTGTCGGACCGGCGTCTTCCAACATCTCGAAACGATCGCTTTCCAGCGGATCGGGAATTTCGATCGTAACCCGTGCCGGATAACGACCATCAACAACGTAAATAATCTGATCCTTGCCGAACTCTAATTCCGGCGGCGTGTAGATTAACGAACGACCGTCCGGTGCAATCTCCACTTCGCCACCCAAATCTGAATGGCTGATCGAGGTAATCTGTCGCAGGCCATCATAATCGTCCCAATACGTGTCATTGGCAGAGACGTCCAGAACGTGCGATTCCGGGCCGGGCAGGATCTCGTAGTAGTCGTCCGTCAACGGCGCGACAACGGATACGACCACCGTTTGAGTAATACCGCTGACGAAATAAGAGAACGATTCGCTGCCCGTAAAATCGGGCGCCGGCGAATAGGAAACTCGCTGTCCACCATCGATAATTCGGATCGCGCCCCCCTCCGATCCATAACTGACCGCGCCGATCAATCGCGAACCCGTATAGTCGTCCGGAAATTCATCATTCGCCAACAGATCCAGATCCTGCCAAACGCTGTTCTGTTGCACTTCGAACGCATCGGCCAACAACACCGGGTCCGCATTGAGGAGCTGGCGAGATTCCAATCCCTCCGGTGGCCGCAATTTGCCTTGAAATCCGCCGCGGCGAGCCCGACGGGCGTTGCTTCGAGTGCGAGATGGACGCGGAACCATCGAAGTGCTCCTTAACAATACGAAAATCCCTCGACGATCAACGTCGATTATAACGGACTTGTCACTTTTCAGCAATTCAAAACGGCTGGGACAGCCGGGTAACTTCTGCGTACCTACGGTTGAATTTGCTGCGGCCGGCGCGCATGATACGGGATTGTCGTTACATTGGACCAACCTAGTGCCTGGAGTCGATCTATGCGAGCCAACCGCCGATGCATCGTGTTTTCATGTGCCCTGCTTCCCGTTTTGCTGCTGGTCGTGCCCGTCGTGGCCGCCGAAGCCGAGTGGATCCCCCTGTTCGATGGTCAATCGCTCGACGGCTGGGAAAAAGTCGGCGGCGACGACAGCCACTGGGAAGTTAACGAGGGCGCGCTTCAAGGATCCGGCGCCGCCTCGATGCTCGTTTGCACGAAGGGCCCGTACAAAAACTTTCGCTATCGTGCCGAAATCAAAATCAACGATCGTGGCAACTCCGGACTCTACTTCCGCACGACTCGCAAACCTGGCTTCACCGACGGTTATGAAGCTCAGATTGATAGCACGCATACCGACCCCATCCGCACCGGTTCGATCTATGGCATGTGCCATGTTTACCAACAGCTGGTCAAGCCCGATACCTGGTTCACCTACGAAATCGAAGTTCGCGATGACGTTTGGCGCGGCCGCGAGATGACGCGCATCAAGATCACGATCGACGGCAATGAACTGTATGAGTACCTCGATTTCGACCGTACGTTCAAGAGCGGCCATTTTGCCTTCCAGCAGCATGATCCCGGCAGCAAGGTAAGCATTCGCAAAGTCGAGGTGCAGCCGCTGGCCGATTGACGACGTCCGATCACCTTTGGCACAGCGTGCCTGGCAACAGTGCCACAGTTGTGCACAACACACAATACGTCCTTTCACCCACGTCCTCCCAGCGGACCGCCGCTCGGAGGACCAGCCCACCGGGAGCCCCGCCATGCCACGCCTTGCAGTTTCTGTGCTTTTGTTCTCTTTTGTGGTAGTCGGTCGTGTAGAGGCCGGCGACACTGGTTTCATCGACCTGTTTAACGGCCACAACCTCGATGGCTGGACCCAACGCAATGGCACCGCGACGTATCGTGTCGAAGGGGACACGATCGTTGGCAAAACTTCCGAAGGGAGCCCGAATTCGTTCTTGTGCACCGACAAGTTGTACGGGGACTTTGAATTGAAGTTCGAAGTCAAACTCGATTCGGCGCTGAACTCGT
>JAGQPD010000209.1 GCA_020426865.1 Planctomycetales bacterium | reverse complement strand
AACGATCAGCTATTTGCCCTCAGCGCGGATAGCCTGGTCGACGCACTCGAAGCGACCGACGACTGGCGCGAAGTGTATTCGAAGCTCCTCGAACGCGAAAACGACATCATCAACGTGGAGAGCCCCGGTAACCAAAGTGAGATAAACGACCTGACGGAACGGATCGCGGTTCTGGAAGCGGCCGATGGGAACGACTATCGCTTGCCAGGCCTGCGTGCCAAACGGGATGAACTCGTATTGCATGACGTGGAACTGCAAAATGAATTGGCCGTCATCAATACTACTCAGAATGACGTACTGCCTAAGCAGGTTGTCAGCGTCGATGTGCTCGACGGCGGACTGGGCGACGACCAATTGACAGGCAGCCCTTGGACAGATCGACTGGTCGGCGGAGAAGGTGACGATACCACCTATCACACTTCGGGATTGGATATCGTTGTTGGTGGCAATGGGACGAGGGATGCCTACGTCGTCAATGGCACCGTAGACAGTGACAACATCAGTATCGCTCTCGTCCCCGATGCCAATGGCGGGACGCCGCGAGTTGATGTGACGATCAATGGTAAGTCGAGCCAGGCAAATCAGCTGGAGATCGAAGTCGTTGGCGTGCAGGCGTTGGCAGGAAACGACACGGTGCGAGTTGACTTTGGCAAGAATGCCATAATGGACGTCACGGTTGAAGCAGGGGCTGGAAACGACTTTGTCGATATCGGCATCTTCCAAGGTTCGGCGACGCTCAGCGGTGGCGACGGCGTAGATCGACTTCGTGCGGAGCTGATTGCCGAGGAGACGAGCATGTGGCTTACCGACTCTGAATTGCGGATTGACGATCGAACGCAGCTGGTCGTCGGGTTCGAGCGAGCGGAGCTGATCGGAAATGCCGCGAACAACACGCTCGATGCGCGCAAGTTTTCTGGCAGCGTGACGCTTCGCGGTGGCGACGGCGATGACGCCCTCTGGTCCGCTGGCGGCAGTGACATTATCGATGGCGGCGCGGGCAACGATCTGCTCGGTGCCGAGGGTGATGTGAACTTTACGCTCAGCAACACCGGCCTGACCGGACAAGGAAGCGATAGCTACAGCAGCGTCGAGCGGGCCGAGTTAATCGGTGGTGCCGGAAACAATCGACTGGATGCACGACTGTTTGGTTTTGGTGACGTAACGTTGCGAGGCGGAGCAGGTAATGATTCGCTCTACGGTGGCAAAGGGAACGATTGGCTTTACGGCGGCGATGGCGACGATTGGATCGAGGGCGGTCCCGCTGGTTACGACTGGATCAATGGCAACCCGCATGGCATCGATCGAATGTACGGTGGCAATGGTAACGATCAGTTAAGAGGTGCCTGGGACTACTTGTATGGCGAAGCTGGGAATGACGTGCTGTATACGATTGAACGGACGACCGGTATGAGGAACTACGCTATGTACGGCGGCACTGGCAATGACCAACTGTACGGTGGCTCGGCCGCCGACACCTTGTACGGTGGCGACGGCAACGACTCCATCTTCGCTGGTGCCGGCAATGACACGCTCTACGGCGGCAATGGCGACGACCTGCTCTATGGAAACGAGGGGAACGATACGATTTATGGAGAAGGGGGACGTGACCAACTGTATGGCCACGCTGGCAACGACTACCTCAACGGTGGCAGTGGCAACGACCTGCTGTACGGTGACGTTGGCGCCGACAGACTGGTCGGTAGCAGTGGCGACGATCACCTCAACGGTGGCAACGACGGCCGAAAGGATACACTCGAAGGTGGCTCGGGCAACGATAGTGCCATGCAGTATCGCTACTGGGTGACGACGGTCTGGCCGTTCGGCTACTGGGTCGAACAGGAATCGCTGAGTTCGATCGAGGATGTGCGAAATCGTGATTGGTAAGGGCGATCGAAGCTGCGGGGAGGGCGTAGCGGCCCCGAGCACAGATGGCAGCTTGACTTCTCCGAGTCGAGCTTCATCGGTACCGCGGGCCAACCCTGTTTTCCGTTCGAAAAACGCCCGGTACAAGATTACCGCCGCGTAACGAACGCTGCCCGAAATCGGCTCGGCTCGCAGAGGTCAGGCTGCTTTCCGTTTCCAACCTGCGTGAGCGCGTCGCTATTCGAGCGTTTGGCGCCGACCCGCCCACTGCTCGTATTGCTCCGAATCGTCGCGGTTTGCGCCGCTGGTGAAATATGTTAGGCTACTAACTGGCCGGTTCGAATACGCTCATCCAGACGGAGAAATCGTGAGTATTTGCCGCAAGGCAAACACGAACGCCAGCAGCCTGGGAATACTCGCGTCGCTGCTGGTGATCTCACTTCAGGTGCTGCCTGTCTTTGGGCAAGATCCGTCGGTCGGTAAGGCGCCGGACGACACACCGTTAGTGAACACACTGCCAGATAAGGTGTCCGCCCGTTTGCTCGACCTGGCGTTTATCGGCGAATCCCCCATTCACAGCGACGCTGGGCATGCCACTTTGCGGTGGGAGCCTGTGCCAGCTTCCGGATCATATCGGATCGTCGAGGCCAATGATTCCGACGCCGTCTACTACGAGGGAAGCCAGACACAGGCTTTTCTGTCCGGTCTGGAAAACGGTGAATATGCGTTTCATGTCCTTGCACATGATACATCGCAACGCCAGATCGCTCGGTCCCAGAAAGCAATCGTCGTTCAAGTCTCGCACTATTCGCTCTCGCAGGCCCTGCTGCTCTTTGCCATTGGACTGGTCGTCGTTGTGATCATGCTTGGTGTGATTGTACGGGGCACTTGGTATCCGCAGGCGGTGTCACTAGAGCGGCACCCGATCGGAGGCGGTGGTTCGTGAGTTGCTTGTTGACGAGAGCGTCTCTTCCGGCGGCGGCGGTACTGAGCCCGGCCGCTGGCTACGTGTTGCTGGGTTTGTTCGGAGTGCTGTGGATCGGGCTGGGGCTGTGGTGGGGACGCAAGGCCAAAACGTACGATGGATTCGCCGTCGCCGGTCGCAACGTCGGGTTGGCACTTGCCACTGCCACCGCCGTCGCCACGTGGATTACGTCCAATACCACGATGCTCGCGCCGCAATTTGCCCTGGAACTGGGAGTATGGGGAGCGTTGGCGTACTCGACCGCCAGTTTCGGACTGTTCGCCTTCGCGCCGATGAGTGGCCGCATCCGAACGCTCATGCCACACGGTTTTACCGCCGTCGAATTCGTTCGGAGACGCTATGGCTTGCCAGGTTCCATCCCTTTCCTGTGCATTTCGCTGTTCTATGCTTTGACTTGGTTGATCTCGATGGCAATGGCAGGTGGGAAACTCTTGCAGGTTCTCGCCGATATTCCCTATCCGGTCGGCATGTCAGTGATCGTTGGCGTCTGCGTGGCCTACACACTGTTCGGTGGTATGTTCGCCGTGATCGGTACGGACTTCATTCAAAGCATCATCATTCTGTTGGGATTAGTTGTTGTGGCGATTGCCATCCTCACACAGGTTAGTGTCGCGGATGTGCATAGCCAATTGGCGACTCGCCGGCCGATGTTGTTATCCGTCGTGTTTCCTGCCGCGCTGATGGCATTGTTCAATAACATGTTGTTCGGTTTCGGTGAAATCTTTCATAGCAACGTCTGGTGGAGTCGAGCGTTTGCGATGCGTGAGGGCGTGGGACCACGGGCGTATGCGCTAGGGGGCCTGCTGTGGTTGCCGGTCCCGATCGTGGCCGGATTTCTCGGCCTGGCCGCTCCGGCATTGGGGATTGGCATCAGCCAGCCTGATACTGTTGGCCCGTTGGTTGCCGCCACGTTGCTGGGGACAGGGGGCGCTTACTTGGTCTTTGTCGTCGTGTTCTGTTCGTTGGCGTCGAGCATCGACAGCCTTTTGGCCGCCACGTCCGACCTGGTGGTCAACGACATCTTGGAACCGCTCGGTGGACGCGAGCTTTCCGATTCGAGCAAACGAAAGCTGTCGATGATCAGCATCGTGGGATTGGGACTTGCCGCTTGGGCAGTCGCCTTGCCCAATGTCGGAACATTGGCAACGGTGCTATTTTTTGCTGGGCCGCTGGTTGGCAGTTGCATTTGGCCGATCGTGTGTGGACTCTATTTCCGGCAGGCGAGTTCCTTGGCGGCGTGCTGCTCAATGGTTATTGGCAGTGCATGTGGCCTAGTCGCTTACGTGCAGATTGGCTGGTTCGTCGCGTCGTTGATCGGTGCGGCGACTTCGGGTGTCGTGTTTGCCGTATGCACCATGTTAAGTCCGGCCCAATTCGAGTTTGCGCAACTTTCTCGGCCAGCGATCGCAGAGTCGTCGACGAGGGAAGGATGAGAGCGATGAGTTTTCCACTCTGGTTTCTACAAATCATTGTCATTGGTGGCCTCGTGCTTTGCGGCACGGGCGCGGCAGCATTGCTGGTGATGCTGATTGTCGACTCACGATCGAAAAAGATTTGGTGAAGCGAATGAATACCAAGCTTAAATCGAAACGTGCCGGTGTCGCCAAATTCGCGACGAATTCGAAAGGAAAACAGCTCGATCCCCGCCGATTGCTCGAAGCTTGCGACGGGCAACTCCAGCGGTCCGTATTGGAACGGTTGTCCGGCAGGTCGATTCTGCACCCTCGCCAATTCGATCGCGAAACGGTGGTCGGGATCGCTCAACTGGCGGCATTGCTGGAAACTCGCAACGTGGAAATTGATAAACCTCTGGACGGCAAAATCGCTATTACGGCATTCTTCGAAGCAAGCACGCGCACGCGGCTGTCGTTCGAGAG
>JAGQPD010000208.1 GCA_020426865.1 Planctomycetales bacterium | reverse complement strand
TAGTCACCAGTCGTGCAACTACCGGCGATTCCGACCTGCGAACAGATGATGTTCCCCTTGCCAATTCGGCAGTTGTGGCCAATCATCACTTGGTTGTCGATCTTCGTCCCACTTCCAACAATCGTCGCACCATAGGTTCCCCGATCGATGGTTGTGCATGCGCCAATATCTACATCGTCGCCAATTTCGACGTAGCCCAACTGTGCCGACAACAGATGCTGGCCGTCCTTTGTCTCGTAGCCGAACCCAAATGCCCCGATCACGGCACCGGCATGGACGCGGCATCGATCGCCCACAATCGTGTTTTCATAAAGCACCGCGTTCGGGAAGATCGTCACGTTGCGACCAATTCGGCACCCGGCCAAGATCACGGCACCAGCGTGGATCGTGGAACCGTCGCCGATCACGACGTCGGCACCAACCGTCGCCCCCGCGTGAATATTCACGTTTTCCCCCAAGACGGTCGACGATTCGATGCGAGCAAAGGGACTGATCCCCTGCGCTTCTCGCAGGGTGTGGGGGCGAAACAGCATGACCAACTCCGCAAACGCTGCTCGGACATCCCGAACCTGAATGTAGGCGATGCCTGATGGCTGCAATCCATCCGGAACGATCACGGCCGCCGCCGAACTAGCGGACAATTCGTCGAACAGCGTCGCCCGGTCCGCCAACGTGATATCGTCCGAGGTCGCATCACGAATGATCGCCGCACCTTTGACGCATAGCGCCGGATCGCCGACCAGTCGACCTCCAACAAGTCGGGCAATCTCACCGAGCTTCAATTCCTTGGACATCGCGTCGACTCCTTTCGTCCGATAAAGTCACTGCAGTCCCAGCGATGGTAGCTATTCACCCAGCCGTAGGCAAGAGCGAATTGGCAGGACGCTAGCGACACTAGCGTCAGTACGAATACCGTGTATGCTCTGCAGAATGGAAACCAACCAAGGATCCCCGTGAAAACACCAACGGACCGCCTGCCAGGTCGAGGAATGCGGCATGAAAGCTCTTGTTAAAAAGTTGGCCGAACCTGGATTATGGCTGGAGGACATTCCGGAGCCAAAGGTCGGTATCAACGACGTCTTGATTCGTGTCGATAAGACTGGGATCTGTGGAACAGACGTGCACATATACAAGTGGGATGCATGGGCGAAAAAAACGATTCCCGTGCCGATGGCGGTGGGGCATGAGTTCGTGGGAGAGATCGTCGAAGTGGGTAGCAATGTCGTCGACTTCCATCCGGGCGACATTGTCAGCGGCGAGGGGCATGTCGTGTGCGGACGCTGCCGCAACTGCATGGCCGGGCGCCGTCACCTGTGTAAAGACACAAAAGGCATCGGCGTCAACCGTCCCGGTGCGTTCGCCGAATACATCACGCTTCCAATGACTAATGTATGGCATCACGCTGAAGGGATTCCTCGCGACGTTCAAGCGATTTTCGATCCGCTTGGAAATGCCGTTCACACCGCACTCTCCTTCAACGTATTGGGCGAGGACGTACTGGTCACTGGTGCAGGACCGATCGGCATCATGGCCGCTGCCGTCGCCAAACACGCTGGTGCAAGATTCGTGGTGATCACGGACGTCAACCCGTATCGTCTCGAGCTTGCCAGAAGACTCAATGTCACCAAGGCCGTCGACGTTCGTCACACGACACTGGAAGAAGTGCAGCGCGAGCTAGGGATGGTCGAAGGTTTTGACGTGGGGCTGGAGATGTCTGGCAATCCCGCCGCCTTCCGCGACATGCTCGCATCGATGTGTCATGGTGGCAAGATCGCGATGCTCGGCATCCCCTCGGAAGACATTGCCATTGATTGGAATCAGGTTGTTTTCAACATGCTTACAATCAAGGGGATCTATGGCCGCGAAATGTATGAAACCTGGTACAAAATGACCGTCATGATTCAAAGTGGACTGGATATTCTTCCGGTCATCACTCACCAGCTTCATTACACCGAATACGAACAAGGCTTCGCCGCCATGATCTCGGGCGACTCCGGTAAGGTCGTCCTCGACTGGAGTTCGTAAAGGAGGATCAACTCGTGGACAACGCAACCACCGCTCGCGCGCAACAGACGTTGGACGACATCCGCTCCCAGGGACTCGGCAAAAACGAACGCCGCCTCGAATCACCCCAGCGAGCACATATCAACGTCGCTCAGCGCGATGTTCTTAACATGTGCGCCAACAATTATCTGGGGTTGGCCAATCACCCGGAAATCGTCCAGGCCGCTCACGATGCGCTCGATACCTGGGGATATGGCCTTTCGTCCGTACGCTTCATCTGTGGCACACAAACATGCCACAAACAACTTGAGCAAGCGCTCACCGATTTCTTGGGCACGGAAGACACGATTCTCTATTCGTCGTGTTTCGATGCTAACGGTGGCCTGTTCGAAACGCTGCTTGGTCCGGAGGACGCCGTGATCAGCGACGAATTAAACCACGCTTCCATCATCGACGGTGTGCGACTTTGCAAAGCCCATCGCTACCGCTACCGCAACAACGACATCGCCGACCTCGAATCGCAACTGCAGGCAGCCACACAAGCAGGTGCGAGGACAAAGCTGATCACCACCGACGGCGTTTTTTCGATGGATGGCCACGTGGCGCGTTTGGACGAAATCTGCCAGCTGGCAGACAAATACCACGCAATCGTGCATTTCGACGACTGCCACGCCACGGGCTTCTGGGGGCCCACCGGCCGCGGCACGCACGAGCACCACGGCGTGATGGGCCGCATCGACATCACCACCGGCACCTTCGGCAAGGCGCTG
>JAGQPD010000207.1 GCA_020426865.1 Planctomycetales bacterium | reverse complement strand
GACAGAAGGTGCACTTGCCGCACGATTGATCTTGCGTGAATCGGAGGAAGTAGCGAGCGATATCGACCATGCAGTCCTGATCATCGAGCACCACCAACCCGCCGCTACCCATGATCGCGCCGACTTCGCGCAAACGCTCGTAGTCGACCGGGATATCGGCAAGCTCGGCCGGCACGCAACCGCCCGAGGGTCCGCCCACCTGAACCGCCTTGAATGTACGTCCGGGCGCGACGCCCCCGCCGATGTGCTCGACGATTTCACGCAGCGTGACACCCATCGGCACCTCGATCAAGCCGCCTCGCTGGATCTTGCCGGCCAACGCAAAAACCTTGGTCCCCTTGCTTGTCGCCGTCCCCAGGGCGGCGAACCGGTCGGCACCGTTTCTCAGAATCCAGGGGATGCACGCCAGTGTCTCGACGTTGTTGATCAATGTGGGATAGCCGTGCAACCCTGATTCAACGGGAAACGGTGGCCGCAAACGAGGTGTCCCTCGTCCACCTTCCAGCGAATGGATCAGTGCCGTCTCTTCCCCACAAATAAAAGCCCCTGCTCCCTCCTTTACCGACATCTTCAACGCGTGATTGCTTCCCAACACGCTTGCGCCGATCACCCCCTCTTCTTCGCATCGCGCCAGTGCCTTTCGAATGCGAGCGACTGCCAATGGATATTCGGCGCGAATATAAAAGATCGCTTCTTTCGCTCCCACGGTGACGGCGGCAATCGCCAGACCTTCGATAATGCGATAAGGGAACGATTCCAGCAGCATCCGATCCATGAAGGCTCCAGGATCCCCTTCGTCGCCGTTGCAAATCACATATTTCGTCTCACCTTGTTGCTCGAACATCTTTGTCCATTTGGCATGTGTCGGAAATCCGGCACCGCCACGCCCTCGCAGACCACTGGTGCGGATACTCTCGATCACTTGCTGACACTTGTCGTCATCCACACACTTTTGTAGCGCAGAAAACCCGCCGTGACAACGGTATTCGGCCAAATCCAATGGATCAACGTGACCACTATCTTCCGTCGCCAAACGAATTTGTGGTCCCAAAAAGGCGCAAACGGGCGGGTCACGAACGTCGATTCCCTGCGCTTGGTCCGTAACAGGACGCACATCACTTTGAAATCGTTCAAACCAGTTCTGCGTGGCATACCACAACCGATTGACAATGCCACGCGGCGCGAAGTTATTGAGCACAATCCGCCGAGCACTATCGGGTTGCACGTGCGAATACAGTTTCGATGTCCCATCCAATCCCACCAGTTCGACAAGCGGCGTTTGATGGCACATGCCCACGCAACCCACTCGCTTGAGTGTAGCCGCCGCCCCCGTCTCATTGAGAATCGACTCGACCGCTTCGTACACCTGGCCACTTCCTTGCGCAACGCAACACGAACCAAGTCCAATTCGTATCTCGCTACACGCTGCCGCCGGTGCCAGTACTTTCTTCGTGCGTGCCGGTTTGGACTTGGCCGCGGTCAACGCCGAATGCAGCAACTCAGGGACCGCTTGAACTGTAACTCGCCCATGCGTCGCGTCATCAATCTGTACGACGGGTGCCAATGTGCAACATCCCAAACATGCAACTGGCTGCAACGTGAATCGGCCTTCCGCATCCGTATCTTGATCGCCCGCCAAGTTCAGTCGTTGCCGCAGCGCATCGTGCACCAATCCTGCTCCTTTGACGTGGCAGGCCGTGCCATGACAAACTTGCACGATATGTTTGCCAACCGGCCGGTGGCGAAAACGATCGTAGAACGTTGACACTCCAGTGATGGCGGCGGGCGTGATATCGGTAAGCTCACAAACCCGCTCAATCGCCTCGGCCGGCAGGTAGCGGTAGTGATCTTGAAGCGATTGCAGGATCGGAATCACCGAATCGGGTTCCCGACCGCATCGTCGCACCGCCTCATCGACAAACTGCAGATCAACGCCCCTCATGGAGACTCCTTCGTTTCGAAACAGAACAGATGCGACTCTCCACGCACAATCAGCCGTTTGCCCACGACCGCCGGTGTCGCCGCACAAGTTTCCCCAACCAATAATTCGGCCGTCGTCTCACATCCATCGCGAGTTGGCTTGATCACCCAGCACTGGCCGGTGTGACCGACCAACAGGACTTGATCCACGCTGGCGATCGGCGACGCGGTGAACTGATCATCAAAATCTTCCTGCCACAGCGGATCACCACCCGTTGCCAAATCGTAGCACGCCAACGTGCCAAACGAGGACATTACCAATACCAAGTCATGTACTACGAGCGGACTGCACGTATCGGGCGCGGCCGTGGCATCGGTCCACACACAATGTGAGTCGGAAACATCGCCACTTCCACCGCCGCGTACCACAACAACGCCAGGACTCTCGCAAGCGGCCACAACGTAACCATTGGCATACACCGGCGATGGCCCAACATCCTGTCCCAAGGCGTCACAACGCCACAGTTCTCGGCCGTCCTCAATTGCATAGGCGATGATCCACGGGTCACCCGCGGTGATGACACATAACTGCATGACGTCTTCCCCTGATCCGTCACCCTGCTCGTTGCCCTCGGCGGTGGCATTCTCTTCAACGTTCTGTCCTGCATTCGCTTGCCTCACGACGATCGGCGTCGTCCACGAGCATGGGACGTCCCGCATCACTTCCCATACTACGTTGCCATTGTCCGCAGACAGGGAAACAAGTTTTGACTTCGGCGTCCCGTCCTTGTCGTTGCTATCCCCTTGATCGACTTGCACAACGACATGACCAGGATACATTGCCAGCGAGGAAGCATGGCCAAATACATTGTCGATTGGTCCCAGGTGCTTCGACCAACGGAGCTGGCCGGTCGCGATTTCAATCGCCACCAACTGACCAGACGGAAAGATCGCATATACCGCAGCGCCATCGGTCACCGGCGTCGACGCCGCATAGCCGACATCGTCAGAGATTTCCGTTTCGCTCGACGCTTCACCAGACGCCACGTCTTGCGCAACGTCGTACCGCCAACGCAGTGAACCGTCGTTGGCACGGAAGCAAAACACTGCCAATTCGTCCTCGTTACCTCCCGCCAACAGCACGTTGTCGTTCCAGACAATCGCCGAACCATGGCCGGGCAACGGCACCGGCACGCTCCAGGCAACGTTGTTGCCGGACGCCACGTCCCAAATCGGAAACGGTTCCTGGGTGGCAGAATGTCCCGAACCGTCGGGCCCGCGAAACCGGGGCCATTGCCGCGACCATTCCGCCAGCCACTGGCGCTGATCCACGCTCGAAGGCTGACGCGCCGCCGGTGCAGCACCGTTTACTTCATGCGCATCGGCTATGTGAGTCTCCACACGATCGGTCGAGGTCGCCTCCGCGGCAGACCCCCCTGGCGACTCATGCAGCCGCGCCGTAGTTGGTGCTTTCCAGAGCGGGTCATTCTTTGCGGCGACGGAAACGGCAACGAGCGTCACGAGCGTCGCCACTGTCAACAGAACCATTGTCTGTTGCGCTCGCCAGACAGCCACCTCTTCACGCATTCGCGGGCGCTGCATCAGTCGCGGGTCAACCACTGGTACGGTTCGCTGTTGCGACCATCTCCAAAGAGCGAACGTCACCGCCATGCCACCAAATAACAGGTACGCGCCGCGTCGCAGAAATTCCTGGTGCGTGAAGAATTGCCGGCGGACATCGGCATCCAATTCGCGGTACGCCTCGAGAGCCTGGGGTCCACGGGAGCCATCGTGCAACCGCTGATGCAATTGCTGCAGCTCCGGTATGTCGGCCATTTGAAAACGCGAGTTTCTTGCCAGATCAACCACCAAGAGAGAAGCCACCATTCCGGTAAAGACGGCTGCGACAATCGTCGATCGAATCAATGCAACTCTCGATGGTGGCCACAATCGATTCATGTTGCTACCTCATGCGTCTCATGCGTCATCTGTTCTACGTTGTCGATCAGACCGATCCGCACTAGCTCGACCGGGCAATGTTGGAAGCAGCGCCCGCAAGACACACAATGCGATTTATTGGGTGTATATTCCTGTCGGCCGCGGCGAAGCGTGAGCAGAATAACCTTTCCCCAGAGCACCAGACCGATGTAGGCTCCCAGCAGCGACGCGGCAATTGCGAATCGATCTCGGTGCGTCGCGGCCGCTTCGTAGAGTTGTTCGGGTGATCGACGACTGCCGCGAAACGCTTCGGTCGCCGTGTTCGGCTCGGTGGCCAACCCCAAGTCTTCTTGCTTCAGCGCCTCTGCCAGCCGTATGTCGAAGTGCCAACCTGCAAGGGTGCCTCGCCAACCAGTCGCTGCCCAGGCGAAGAGCCCCACAATGAATGGCGTCATGAATAACAACACGACGAGCCGTTTGCGTTCACGCTGCAGTTGCTCGACACTCGGCGACTCCGTAGGCTCCTCGATCGCACCATACGGGCAGGCATCTTCGCACAGTCGGCATTGGATACATGCCGTTGGCGGAATACGCAAGTGCCATTGCGAAACCCGCGACGTTAGACGCAACAACGCACCATACGGGCACAAATACCGACAATACGGGCGCCCGACAAAGAAGCCTACGACCAAGAGGCTTCCTCCGTAGATCATCATGCTCGCGTTGCCACTCAATCGAAAAAAGCCCACAAACGGATCGTACCGACAGATGACAAACGCCGTGCCGGTCGCTGCGAGCGTTACTGCCAGACCAAGATACACATAGGGGATGACGCTCAATGCCTGATCCAACCATCGAGGCACCCGCACGTTCCGCACACTTACCAACTCCTGAACGGCACCCAACGGGCAGACCGACGCGCAAAACGTCCGACCGAAGAACACCGTGAAAATCAGTGGCAGTACAAAGAACGCCACAACACTGATCGGCACGACATAGGTGCCGTCAAATGTTGCCAAGGTTACGTTCTGTGTCGCGCCAATAGGACATACACACCCGCGCCGCCAAAACCCGAACCACAGCAGTGACGCGACCGACAGCCACAGCAGGTACTTCCGCGAGCGTACGACCAGAGCAAAGTAGCTGGCTAGCGACAGGGCCACCAGCAGCACACCCACATCGACCGCGTTCCACACAACCGACGGCGCTTCGACGACTCGCGTGCTGGGAATATCGTGATCGGAGAAATTCGGCGTGGGAATCAATTCCGCACACGCGTCGCCCGCCATCGTCAGACACACGATGGCAGCGACCGACAATGCCGTTGTTCGCGACCAGTTCATAAAGTGCACGCGGCGACTCATGGCGGCGACACCTCGCGCAGCAATTGCCGCGCATCGTCGCGTTCTGGTATCGCCGCCTTTTGTTGGATCAACGGATAGACACTTTGTTTCACACGATAGGGACGATTGGCCGGCAGGCGATCAAAAGCCTGCGTCGGGCACGACACCGCGATGGCACATTCATTACAATTCACACATCGGTCGTGCATCACCTGCAGATACAACGAGCCATTCATCAGCGCGCATCCCTTAACGCATTTACCACAGCCGATACACAGCGACTCGTCGATCGTGTACTCAAAGAAACGCTGGCCTGCCTTTTCTTCAATAAACTGCCGAGCGATCGCGCCGGTCGGACACATCTGGCTCTCGGCCGCCGTGTCCAACGACAGGTAATTCATGCTGAAGTAACCCGTGCAGACATCGCAATACCCGCACATATCAAAACATTGCAGACACTTCACGGCCGATTCGGCCAACACGCATTGGGTAGCGCAGTTGTTACAACCAACACATTTGTCGGGATCGATTTGCCACCGCGTCGCTTCCGCCTTCCCGCGCCGACCGGCAAGGAAGCCGCCGAACGTACCAGCCGCAAGAACGCCACTAATCCGCAGACCGTTCTGCAGGAACTTCCGACGTTCCTGTAGCTGCTGCTCGCGGTTGGAGGCTATTGGATAGTCAGTCGGAACGGAACTCATTGTGCAACGCTCCTATCAACATCGACATCAACGGATGTGTCGCTCATTGGCTGGGGACAGATGCGTTGCCGAGCACACCCCAATGCGATCGCACACGTCGCACATGGAGCCTGGCGAACACACACGGCATGGCGACCTCGCCAAGCCAACCACGCCGTCCACGTCGCCAGCACTAACACAACGCCGCTCCGCACGATTGTGTTGAGCCAGGCTCGCCGATTCAGTAGCAAGTCACTCGGTTGGATTGCCATCGAAACACCTATTGCGCGCCGTTTTCCACAAACACTCGCACTTTCTTTTCGAACGGATCAAGGACATAAATGCAGTCATTGGCGACGGCCACGTCGAATGTACAGGGGTTGCTGCAGCACTGGGAATCAAGCGTTGCACCCAGTTTGACATCCAATTGCTCGGCACCGGCCACGAACGCAACAAATTGGCCAGCAACATCGTGGACTTTGATGCGACTGATCCCCTTCTCTGACGTGACGAACCGACCATCAGAGAGCAGCGCCAGATGCGATGGATTGCAACAACCAAAGAATCCCGCCTTACCTGAACCCGTTTCTCCCCACACCGATTCCAGGTCTCCGGTACTAATCGAATACGATTCAATCTGCCGCTTGCCAGGATTGACGATGTGCACCATACCGTCCGAGACGACACAATCGAACTGCGGACTCGGCACGACAAATCCCGAGGGCTCGTCGTCGGCATGCGTACCAGAGAAAGTCCGCCGCAGCGTTCCATCCGCATCCCACTGATAGACGACGCGATGGGCGGCGTCCGCGGCGAAGACACCGTCTGGACCAGCAACGACGCATGTGAAGACGGCCTTGCCGTCACCATCCGCGAGCGTACCGACGATCTGACCCGTTCCATCGCACTGAAGAATGCGATCCTCAAGGGCGACATAGACCTGCGTTTTGTCATCATCTCCCGCTGCGGCTAAAGCCATCGTCGTGCCATCCACGTGCCATTCACGAAGCAGATTCCCGGTCATGTCCCACACAGTTATCAAGTCGTTGCCGCCGACGTAGATATCACCCGACATGCCCACGGCGATCGCGTGCACGCGATCGTTGGTAACGGGAATCGTGAGTTCCTCGTGATACCCGATCTCTTCGGCCGCCGGCACATAATATTCCGGCACCTGCAACTGAAAACTGTCCGGAAGATCGTCCTTCGCATTCTTCCAGGGATCGTGTCTGGCCAACACGACCGCCGCGACCGCGGCACATCCGGCAGCTATGAACACAACAATGTGTCCTTTGCCTATCGCTTTTCGCGAATTCTTGACTTTCAGCGTCGGCATGATTCTCACCTTTCGTACCCACCAGTTTGACTTTGGGTGATGATTACCATTATCGTAAATCCACGCATACCATTTTTGTCATGTCGCGCAACAGTAGCCGGCCCGCCACGACCGCCAT
>JAGQPD010000206.1 GCA_020426865.1 Planctomycetales bacterium | reverse complement strand
ACAGCTTAGCGGCCAGGTTGAACGATGCCGTCTTAATGGCATACGCGGGCGTGTCAGTATGCGTGTCGTTCGTGCCAGGCAGTTGCGCGTGCGATTCCGTTTCCGTCTGGCCCTCGACCCGCAGGCTGATCTGAGCCACGTCCAGGAGAGCTACGTCGTCGGCGTCGGTCGCGAACATGCGTTGCCCAAGGCCGGCATACGCGCCCCCTTCGGTTGGTTTCCAGATCGTTTTCCGCGACATTCGCAGATCGTCGTCTGCGGCTGCTTCGGTTCCCACATATCGAGTGGGAATGAAGCCGGGGCTTTGGCCGCCATTGGCCCAGGTAAAATAGACCGGCTGCCAAACAAGATCTCGCAGGTCAGTGACATCTTGCAACTCAATGGCACGAATATTTTCCCAAGCAACCCAGTAGTACTTACCTCCGACGATCGCCTCCAGCACCGGACCTAGCCGTTGATCAGCATCCGAAATCCAAGTGAATTCGAGCTGCGCGCCCGACCTGGTCGTAATGGATCCGGCAGTTGGCTTGGCGTCGTCGAATGCCGATTCGCGCAGTCGTTGTCCTGCCGCGTGTTGTCCCGCGTCTTCCAGCCGCAAGGCTTCTAAAAGCGACGCGATCCACGGTTGTGGTTTTCCGAACACCAGCGGCCGAACATGGCCCGAGAAGACTTCTGCACGAAACGCTTCGCATTGCAATGCCTCGTTGTAGACATGCATCAGCGCGAGATTGGCGGGATCCATCTCGCCACACACCTTCAATTGGGTATGGCTTTTCGACCACTGCCCCATAACTGCCATTAGTTGGAATAGGAACAAACGGTGGTTGATATCGGCCGGTTGCTTGCGCACCTGGTTCTTGACGTTTTCCAGTGTCTGTTCCAGCGTGTCGGCGAAGTTCGTCGTGAGTGTGGTCATGGCGGTTTCCGGTGAGAGTGAGCAGCATAAAAAGAGAAGGCGTGCCCCAAGCGGTCAACGATAACGCGCTCAGACCACGCCCTCTCGAGAGTTCAACATCAGCACGATGGCTGAGACTGAGGCTTAGAACGTCTTATTAGCCATCAGGTCCCATTTGCGAGGCGTACCGGTCTTCTTCTTGTCGCCGTCAAACGCATCGTACTGCTTGGTGATCTTGGTGAAGTTTAGCGAGAACGACTCACTGGGGCGTTCACCGCTGCTGCTGATCGAATAGGAGCTGACGATCGCTTGATCCAATTCGTACTTCAGGTAGACCTGGTCACCGCTGTTACCGGAGGTCTGGACGAAGTGAATCTCGGCTTTGCCAAGGCTGCTTCCGCAGACCGCTTGAATGAACAGGTCCGACGAAGCGATATCGGTCGACTTGGTGAACGTCACTTCGGAAAATGAAGGGTTGCTGGTATCGCGATCGTTGCCACCACCACTGGTGCTGATGGAACGGCCAACGCCCAAGTTGAAGGAATCGACGCAGATCCAGTTTTCGTGTCCCTTGACGGTGCTGCTGCCTTTGATTTCCTTTTCGAACTTCAAAAGAATCATTGAGTAATCTCCTTGATTGCGGAATAAAAGTACTGACGGATGGTGGGATTAAGTAGCCGAATGGGCCGCGCCCCGAAACACGGCATGGTGCGACGGGGGCAGCCACAAGAGTACAGCGGGCGATTAGCCCCCTTTGCCCGAGGGCAATTTGGAGACCAACCGCAGCGATACGGTAAGCCCTTCCAACTGGTAGTGCGGGCGGAGGAAGAACTTCGACGAATAGTAACCAGGGTTTCCTTCGTTCTCTTCCACGGTTACTTCCGCACCGGCAAGTGGCTGACGGGCTTTCTCTTCGTCCGATGCCGTTGCCGGATTCTGCAGAACGTATTGGCCGATCCAGTTGTTCAGCCAGGTTTCCATATCCGATCGTTCCTTGAACGAACCCACTTTGTCGCGAACGATACACTTCAGGTAGTGTGCGAAGCGGCAGGTCGCGAACAGATAGGGGAGGCGGGCTCCCAAGTTGGCGTTCGCTGTCGCATCTGGGTCGTCATAGACGGCTGGTTGATGTAGTGATTGAGCACCGATGAACGCGGCGAAGTCCGAGTTCTTCTTGTGGACAAGTGGCATGAAGCCATTCGCTGCCAGCTCGGCTTCGCGACGATCGCTGATCGCGATTTCCGTCGGGCACTTCATCGCCACGCCACCATCGTCGGTTGGGAACGTGTGTGTCGGCAGTCCCTGCACGGCACCGCCCGATTCAATGCCACGAATCTGCGAGCACCAGCCATAGAGCTTGAACGAACGGTTGATATTCGCTGCCATCGCATAGGCGGCATTCGCCCATGTGTAGCGATTGTGATCTGCACCCTCGGTGTCCTCCTCAAATGCGAATTCTTCGACCGGGTCGGTCTTGGCACCGTAAGGTAGACGCGAGAGAAAACGAGGCATGCATAATCCAACGTAACGTGCGTCTTCCGATTGTCGGAGCGAACGCCAAGCGGCATATTCCGGCGTCTGGAAGATCTTCGTTAGGTCACGCGGATTGCTCAGCTCTTGCCAAGAGTCCATTTGCATGGTGGTCGGTGCCAGACCCGTAATGAATGGCGCGTGACTGGCGGCAGAAATATGAGCCATTTCGGTCAGCAACGCCACGTCCGGTGGGCTGTGGTCGAAATGGTAGTCGCCTACGATGCAGCCGTAGGGTTCGCCACCAAATTGACCGTATTCCTCTTCATAGAATTTCTTGAAGATCGGGCTTTGGTCCCACGCCGTCCCCTTGAACTTCTTGAGGGTCTTGCCAAGGTCCTTTTTCGAGACGTTGAGCACGCGAATCTTGAGCATCTCGTCCGTTTCAGTGTTGTTGACGAGATAGTGAAGACCGCGCCAGGCACTTTCCAGTTTTTGAAATTCTTCGTGATGCAGGATCAAGTTCACCTGATCGCTCAGACGTTTGTCGATCGCCGCAATGATCGATTCGATCGAACGAATTGCATCGTCGGAAATCAGGCTGGTGTCCGCCAATACGTGTTCGGCGAGCGTCTTTACGGCGCGTTCGACAGCTTCTTCCGCCCGATCGGACTTCGGTTTGAATTCCTGTCGCAACAGTTGCGAAAAGTCACCCGCTTCGAGGGTCGCGGTGCCTACTGCACCTTGTGCTTCGGTCAATGCTTCAGACATGTGCGTTTACTCCTCTGTGCTGTCGCTGGTGGTCGAAGAGGCTTCTTCCGGTTTGGGAGCGGAAGTCAACGATTGCAGCAATGCCGGATCGTTGATGGCCTTGGAGATCAATTCCTCTGCGCCGGTCTTGCCGTCCATGTAGGTCAGCAGGTTGGATAGCTGAGTCCGGGCGTCCAACAGCTTGCTCAACGCATCGACCCGTTTGGCAATGGCTGCCGGCGAAAAATCATCCATGCTTTCAAACGTGATGTCGACGTTGAGGTTGCCCTCGCCGGTCAACGTATTGGGCACAGACAACGCGACTCGCGGCTTCATCGACTTGAGGCGGCTATCGAAATTGTCGACGTCGATTTCCAACGCCTTGCGGTCGGCAACGGCTGGCAGCGGTTCGGCGGGATTGCCCGACAAGTCGGCCAATACGCCCATCACGAAGGGCAATTGGACTTTCTTTTCGGCACCGTAGACTTCAACATCGTATTCCACCTGAACACGAGGTGCTCGATTGCGAGCGATGAATTTTTGACTACTTTCCGACACTGATATCTCCTTTCGAAAGAGTCCGCGTCGTTAGTGCTTCCTACGACGAACTACACGCGGTAGTAAACCTGTTGACGTGTCCAAGCACGCAACGAACAACTTGTCACTTGTGGCTAATCATCCGAACTGCCGTCCTCTTCTCTGTGCGCGGCCCCTCTGATTGCTTCTGCCTGACTTAGCCCCTCAGGAGCCAGGTCTCGGATGATTTCCAGGAAGTCCGCATTCGCCAATCGCTTGGCACGGGTCAAGATCAACGGCAACGGACTGGAAGGTTCGTACCGCTGGTAGTATTCCACAGCCTTGTCCAACATCCGCACTACGTCTTCTCGACTAGCGATGTTGCCAGAGATCCGTGCACCTGGTACACCGTCTCCATCGACCGGGCCGGTTCCCACCTCCTCCGTGGAATCGTCAACGTCATCGCCCCCCACGCCGCGGCGATTGAGTTGGTCCTTGTAGACTCGTGATAGTTCCGACAACAGCTCAACGAGCGGTGCCAGGCTAGTGGCATTGCCGACGCCTACTTTGTCGGTAACCGTGTCTTCGATGTTCTTGGCCGTCGCGATGGACTCGGTAATTGCATTGGCCATTGCTTGCAGGTCGTCAATGTCTACGTCCATGAATGCCGCGTTGATTACCGACATCTCCGGCGGCGACTCTTCGTCCAAACCTGCGGACAACTCGCCTGTCGCCACCAGATAGTCGCGATAGGAAAACTTGCCGACGGTCCGCGACGCGACGATCGGCGACCGCCGTAGCAATTCAAGTGTGCCGTCAACATCACAGAGAGTTGCGATGGTGTTGACGCGGATTGTCGGGTCGTTGTCGTCGTCCGGGTCCAGCTGTGGGTGTAAGCCGTCCCAGTACTTGTCGATCAACTGGTGGACTAACTCCACCCCCTTCGCGAATCCCAGGATGCCTTCCAGTGCCAACGTCGATTGAGCGTAGTAAACAGCGACACGCAAATCACGCGTTCGCTTCATCAAGTCAACGGCCTTCTTCCGCACCGTGCGCCAATCGGGACCCTCTCCCGGAATAATCGTGTCGCCGAACTGTTGCTCGGCTGTCGCCGTCGCAGCACGCTCCATCTCGCCAAATTCACCGTCGTACTCCAGATCCTCGCCGCACGGTTCGTCCGCGCTGATTTCTGATAGATACGGTTCAATGTCGATTTCTTCGCGCGTTGCCGTCATGTTCGCGTCTTGGGGTGGGATTCGGAATGTGACACGGATTAGTAGCACCAGCGGGGACTACCTGCAGCTTGAGTAACTATAGCCCACGATTCGGAACGTGTCGGACAGAGAAGCCGCAACAAAGAAAAAGTTTTTACCGGTCCAGAGAAGACTGCGCCGTATGGCATCGCCCTCAAACCGATTCCTGCGGAGGATTTGCTAGAATCGGAATCGCAAATCCAATCGGAGTACCTGCTGGTATTGCCGCACGTCCGTGATACTGAATCCCGTCCCCAGGCCAAGGTCGGTCTTGCCGTGCCTTTCCGATACGAACCAGATCCCCGGGTAGATGTTCACAATCGTCGCCCCGTCGACATCCAGACGAACAGCGTTGCCCAAACTGTCGATCACGGTCTTTTGGCCGTCGAGCACGCTGAAGGCGACAAACTCGAGCGTCGGGACAACGGCGTGGTCGTCGTGCTCGCGCCACACTCGACTTACTCCCAATCCGTAGCGCAGGATTTGTCCCGATACCGTCGGGTCGCCACCTAGCGGAATCCAGTATTTCAGCTCCCCGTGCAGCGTCGTCCGAGGTCCCAAGCGACTACGCAGCAGTAGTCCCGGCTCCAGCGATACGTGACCTGTCCCCAACCCCTTAGGGACGTCGCCTGTATTAAAGTAATTGCGGAATATTTGCGTCAGCTGCAAGCGTTCGCCTTGGATCAAGACCGTCTTGGTCGTAACCGTCATATCCGAGAGCCCAGCCGTATTGTCGTTGTTTTCTGGATCGAGGATGCGAATCGGAATCTCCGTCTGGACCGATAGCCTCGGTCCACCCGTCTCCATCATTAAGCGGACTTCCTGATAATCCACGCCTGATTCCGCCAACCCAGGGCCGCGTCCGCCCGTTCGCGCCCAGAAATACTCCGCCATGTCCGGCGTCTCGTGGTTGTAAGTCGCGGCAAATCGAAATCGAAACTGATTCATCGTTTCTGCACTGTCCATCTCAAACAGTGACACACCCGCAAGCTCGTAGCCCAAGCCAACGTCCAGACAACGATTCGGGCCCCAATGTTTCCAAATCCGCCAATCGTGCCGGGGCGACTGAAGCATCCTTTCAAATATCGGCTCCAATTGCCGACTGATAGGTGTCGACGGCTCGGCCGGACTTGGCATATTCGCCACACCTTGATCGATCGGTGGAATCGGCGGCAGGGGTTCACCTGCTGGCGGTGCCGGCAGTCGCTCAACCATCCGCTGCCCCGAAACGACACTGACTCGCTCGCCGTCAGGTTCCACTATCTGGACCCGATGGCGGGGTGTGTATGGCGACGACGGCGTTGGACGTGGCAATTGATAATGAATCTCCGTTCGAACTTCCGTCCGTGGATCCGTCTCGATGGCGGCTCCCACCATCTCAGAAGTCTCGGCCTGCGACCAAGCAGCGGAAACAGGTGCGAACAGGAGCCATATTAGCGCACAGTACCACTCGCACTTCGATCGCGGACATCGAGGTTCAGTCGAAATCGATCGTTGCTGAGTTCTAGTCGCGGTCAATTCTGCCCCAGCATATTGCTGCGTTCGCTGTCTTACCGTCGGGACGCATCGCTAGCATTCTCGCCAACACAGCGATGTAATTCTTGTATCGGATCCACCAACCCGATCAACGAGTGAAACATTGACGGTTTTAGCGTTTGTAACTGGAATCCTGAATTTGACGGGTGGCGAGCGGTAGCTTGGGAAAAATAGGTGAACTCTGACGTCTTTGTAGAAAGCCACAGCTGGCGATGGTCGATACCCGGAGCATGCATTGATAGCGGCTCTGCGCGAAGATTGCCGGACGGAGGGCGTCGGGAGGGCAGGGCGAAAGACATCTGACAGTGCGAGCATGCAATTATGACGACGCTTAACGTTCAATGGTATGAGGGGTTGTTTCTGCGACCGCAGCACTTTCAAGCGGCGGAGCGGTGCTGGTCGGATCAGCTTCATCGCTCGCAGCGTTGGGATCATCCCTATCATTACGGCATTCGTCACATTGATATCAACGAAGAGGCATTGCGCAACCACAAGTTCGAGTTGAAATCGGTTCAAGCACGCATGGGCGACGGCACGCTCGTGAACATTCGGGGCGGCAACGAGCCGGATCGACTCGATCTGAAGACGGCCTTGCAGGTGTCACAGAATGTGTCGGCGAATCTTCAGGAGGCATTGGAGCAAGAGGCAACCATTCGAGTTTATCTGGCCGTCCCGAAATTACATTTGGGTCGAGAGAACATTACCGCCGGTGGTCGTGCGGATCAGGCCCGGTACATTCAGACGTCGGTCGAGGTCCCCGACGAGAACCGATCCGGGGGAGGGGAGGAAATCCATTTTCGCAGTTTGAATACTCGGCTGGCACTCTCGACGGAAGACTTATCGGGATATGAAGTCTTGCCCATTGCGCAGATTCGTCGGGCAAGTGATCGGGAAGCGGTGCCGGTGTTGGACGAGAATTATGTCCCGCCCGTATTGGCGGTAACGAGTTGGCGAGGACTTGGCCGTCATTTCATTCGCGCCATTTACGATGCTATCGGCCAGAAGATCGAAGTGTTGAGCGACCAACTGCGAGATCGTGGGGTCGTCCGCAGCAGCATGGACCCTGCCGACGCTGATCGGGTCGCCATGCTGGAAGTACTCAATGAGGCGTACAGCACGCTCAGCGTGTTGGCGTTCACCGACGGGACGCATCCCTTGCAGGCGTACACGGAGCTAGGTCGGATTGTGGGTCGGCTGTCAATTTTTGGTGACGCGCGTCGTGCCACGGAACTGCCACCTTACGATCACGAGGACCTGGCCGGTATCTTCGGTACACTACGGTCTCGCATTGAGGAGCTGATCTACTCGGTGCGCGATTATGAATTTCAACAGCGGTTCTTTGTTGGGGTCGGACTGGGCATGCAAGTATCGCTGGATCAACGTTGGTTCAACTCCGATTGGCAGTGGTATATCGGCGTGCAAAAAGGTGAGTTGTCCGAACAAGAATGTCGCACGTTGCTTTCACCGGGGCATTTGGACTGGAAGTTGGGGAGCAGTCGCCAGGTGGAGATTTTGTTCCAACGTCGTGCCAACGGTGTGCATTTGGAACCAGTCACACGTACGATTCGCGCGTTGCCCGCTCGACAGGATTGGGTATTCTACGAAGTCAGTCGGGACAATACCCCCGCGTGGCGCGATGTTCAGGAAACTCAAACGCTGGCAATGAGACTGAAGGACTCGCTGATCGTCAATCACGATCGCCTGCAAGGGGAACGTCGATTGGTTGTCAATGCAAACGGTAGGAACGTCGCTTTGCAATTCGCCTTGTACGCAGTGCCCACGCAAAAATAGCCCATGACACCAAAACTAGCTCAAGCCGTCGATCCCATCTTCATTCATGTTCTTGATCTGCTGGAAAAGATCAAGGGAGATGCCCAACCTTCGCCGCAAGAAGAGCGATTGAGGGTTCGTGCACTCATCGATCAGGCGGAGGCGATCGTGGGTGGTGGTCCCGAATGGGAGCTCAGCAAATATGCCCTCGTCTCCTGGATCGACGAAATGTTGGTCGATACTCCGTGGAATGGGCGCGAGTGGTGGGCGAATAACGTGATGGAGGTCGAGTTATTCAACACGCGAGCCTGCAGCGAAGAATTCTTTCTCAAGGCGCAGCAGGCCTCGGCGCTGTCCAATCGTGACGCGTTAGAAGTGTTCTATGTCTGTGTCGTGCTCGGATTCCGTGGGATGTACCACGATCCTATTTCGGCAGAGATGATTGCCGTGCCACATGGACTGCCGACGGACCTTGAAACGTGGGCGAAGCAAATCTCCATGTCCATCCGGTTGGGTCAGGGACGCCCACCGCTACCATCGGCAAGTCACGAAATCGGCGGCGCTCCGCCACTTCGCGCTCGCAAGCTGGTCATCTGGCCTTGGGCGGCAGCGGTGTTGTTATTGGCAGGGAACGTGGTTGCGTATTGGTTCCGATTTAGCTTGGGCGGTTGATCAACATGGGTGATACGAAAACGGAAAAAAAGAAGACCAGCCGCTGGTCACGCATCAAATCGGCACCAAAAAACTGGTCGGTGGCCACGTGGTCGACCATCGCGCTGGTCGTCCTGCTCGTTGGCGGTGTCACTCTCTGCTGGACGATGTTCCAATATCATCAGGAGTCCGTGCCTTGGAAACACTACATGACCTGGCCACGGTTCTTACTGGTCGTCGGCCTGTTGATTGCCATCCCGATCGTGTTCCACAAAGGGATACGCCTCTGGTTGCAAGGGGACGTCTCGCGTTTCCCCGAGCTGGAAAAAGCGTGGAAAGCGGGTGTCCAGGCATTGCGTGAAGCTGGGATCGCGCTTGACGAAACCCCGATCTTTTTGATCGTTGGCTCCAATGGAGAGGCACAAGAGCGGGCGATCATGAACATGAGTGCTACTCCTGCGACCGTCAATGGCGTGCCGAAAGGGCCCTCGCCGTTGCACTGGTATGCGAGTCCCGAAGCGATCTATCTGTTCTGCAGTGATGCCAGCTGGTTGAGCGCATTGAACCGATTACGGTTGACTCGTGAGGAAGAGGCCATCGAATCGATGACGGACGCCATCAGCAGCGTCAAGTTGGTCGCAAGTGACGTTGATGTGGCGCCGATTCCTTCGCCAGGATCAGCACCGCCGCCCCAGCCCGTAGCGACGACTCCGCTCATTACCGTGCCACCGATCGCGCCCGGCCCGGCAGCTCCGCGAGGCCCTGTGCTTCCCGCGGTACGGCGGCCGTCCGCACCCGCGGCGAAAACCGAGATCCGTGGCACCATGATGCTGGATGACTTTGTTGGTGGATTCGGCGGTGGTGCCGCCAACGACTTTGAACCGGCGGCACCAAGCGGTCAGGTCACCGGTACCATCTTGCTTGACGAACCGGAGCCTCAAGAATCCTACGCGCCGACTCCCACCGCAACGGTCGACACCTACGCGTTCGTTCAAACGGCCGTCGATCGCCGTCCCGTCGTCGTGGCTCCGCGCGATTCCTCGCAGCGTCTGCAGCGATTGCAGGCCCTTTGCCAACGCCTGCGTTTGGCTCGACAGCCATTGTGTGCCGTCAACGGTGTCTTGGCACTTCTGCCATTTGAAATCATCCATGCCACCGCTGACGAAACCGAAGAACTGGAACGAGCCGTCAAGAGTGACCTGGGGGTCGTGCAGAACGAACTGCAGCTGCGTGCCCCTGTCACGGCCCTGGTTGTTGGCCTGGAAAAAGAATCCGGGTTCCGCGAGTTGGTGCGTCGTGTTGGCAGGGAGAAGTCGGCGACCCAGCGTTTTGGCGGACGCTTCGACGTGCGATCCGATTCGTCCAAGGAGGCGTTACGCTCGTTTAGCGCGCACGTATGCGGTGCCTTCGAAGACTGGGCGTATACGCTGTTTCGCGCGAAGGGATCCCTAAGCCGCCCCGGCAACGCAAAGCTCTATAGCCTATTGTGCAAGGTCCGCTGCATCCTGAAATCCAAGTTGGGACGCGTGTTGGGCAATGGCATCGGATTCGACTCGCGTCGGGAAGAACGCGACGAACCGCACCTGTTCAGCGGCTGTTATTTTGCATCCACGGGACGGACACAAGATCGCCAGGCATTCGCCCGAGGGGTTCTGGAAAAACTGCTGTCGGAACAAGAACAAATCGAATGGACACATCGAGCCATTCGCCAACAGCGGCGTTGCCAACAGTTTCTGATCGCCGGTATCGTGCTCGACGCCATTCTGATCGGCACTCTGCTGGCAGCGATGTTCTAGATCAGCAAGATGCTTTCCTATTTCCTATTTCCTATTGCCGATTCAGTCGGCACATTCGTGTCTAAACTCGCGCAGCCAGTCAACAAATCGCCGGACTCGAGTTGTCTCGTCCGTGTCGTCTTCCAACGAAAGATACGGAGTCAGATGATCGGGTGACAAAAACGGAAAACTGCGGCTAACCGGACTGTTGGTGTAATGTCCATTTTCTCCTAACACGTAGAAGCGGAGCTTGTGTCCATCGTGGCGCCAAATCTCCGGAACTCTCATCGCCGCGTAGATGCCGATGCGATCGACCAGACTGCGCGAAATCTCGATCTCAATCGCCACGTCGGGGGGCGGATCAAGCTGAAAATCGAAGTCGAGCTTCTTGCGTACGACGGACTCGTTGGCGATCCACCAGCACTCATCTGGTTCGAATCCTTTCTCCAAATCTTCTCGCTGAAAAGTCATATTTCCGCCAGACCGAACCGGCAGTTCGAGCTCGAAGATGATCATCTCGATGAGCTTCGCCAAAATCGTCTTGTAGAACTCGTGCGGTGATTTTGTGATCATGATTTCAAGATTCCCATCCGTGAATGACAGCCGCAAGGGACGTTCTCCAATCTCATCGCAGAATCGTTTATAGAAATCCCAACTTACATCTCTCACAAGGAATCGCTCTTCCCCGCTCACTCGAGACGTCTCGGCTGTTGCCATCTCACACACCTTTGTCTTTCACAGCGAATGTTTTTCACAACGATTGTTTTTCACAACGATTGTTTTTCACAACATTCCGCGTCACACACGATTTCGTCGGACATACTCCATTGTCGTCAAAACCAGCGACTTCGGCAAGAATCACGGTTTGGCAGCGAGATCCGCGCAGACAATTTCGCGGTCATTCCGCGCATAGACCCGTCGATTGGCGAATGCGGGATGCGACCAGCAGACGCCGTTTCGCTGTCGCAGTTGTTCCTCGGTGGGTTCGATCAGCGTGGCGCGACTGATCTCATGATACCCGTCTGGATCCAGTGTTGCGATAATCAACTCGCCTCGTTCATTGAACATCCACACCCGATCACCATTGGTGACGAAGTGGATCGTCGACCAGCGACTTTTGGGGACTGCCGCCTGGTCTTCCCAAATGCGTTGACCGTCACTCGCCGCAATGCAACGCAACTCGCCGTAGCTGTCAACGCCATAGATGTGGTCCTTCAGGAATACCGGCGTACTGATGATCGAATGCAGCGCTTTCGTTTCTCGTTCGGACGGTCCAACTTCGTGCCACAGTCTTTCAGCGTCTGCGTCATTCTCTGCCAACTGGACTAACATCGATCCGTCGTAAAACGAAGTGACGAACAGGCGATTGTTGTTGACGATCGGAGTGGCGACACCGATCGGCATTCGGGAGACCGGCATAGCGACTCGCCAGAGCGTCTTGCCCGTGGCCGGTTCCAGTCCGTTGACGGCATCGCCGGTCCAACACACCACCACGTCACGCTCTTGCTGCCGAATCGTAATCGGCGACGAATACTGACCGCGATCGTTGAGTGACTTCCATTGTTCCTCACCAGTTGCCTTATCGAATGCCACGACCGATGCACCTTCATCCGCGCCGGTCAGCACGATCACCAGATCGCTATGAATTAGCGGCGAAGCGGCGATCCCCCAGATCGGCATCCGTTTGTGATCCTGCAGGTGGTACCGTTGGTCGAGATCCTGCTGCCAGATCCGTTGGCCGGACGCCGCATCCAAGCAATGCAGATGCCCCATCGCCCCCAGCGCGTAGCATCGGTCGCCATCGACCGTCACCGATGCTCGCGGACCGGCCGTATAACTAATCGTATACGCGCAAGGATATTCGAATTTCCACAACACGTCCCCGGACTGTGCGTCGAAACAATGGACCCGTTCCAATTCCACGGGCTCGGTGAGTCGGTCCATGACAAACACGCGGCCGTTGCTAACCGTCGGACCACTATAGCCCGCCCCGATCGGCTGTCGCCACAAATGCGGTATCTTGTTGGTGGTAAACTCCGTGACAAGGCCTTCTTCCTTCCAACTGCCATCGCGCCGCGGACCACGCCATTGGGGCCAGTCCTCAGCAATCGAGGTTGTTGAAAACATAAACAACAGAAGCACTCCAATAATTGTTCGCATCGCACGAATTCCGTAGCATGAAAATGGCGGGATAAAGTGCCGCCAGTTGTAACGTATGACGGCAGTGGTTAAGGTGACCTGTACGGCAATCTCCAATGGGGCAACCGTTTCGACCGCTAGAGGTCATGGTGTTATTGTGACGTTTATCATCAGCAGAGGAAATAGGGCAATGGAAACACAACCAATGCAGTCAATTCGCCGCGTGCGAAGGAGCGTAATCGTTAGTTGTGTTGTGCTGCTGATATTATGCCCACTGACCCGTTCCGACGCACAGGACGCCAATCCGGACCGGCCCCCAACATTTCAGTGGAATCGGCTGATTCGCGACTGGCATGTTATCGGACCTTTCGCCAGACCGACGGACGATACAAATTTGTTGGACATGCACGTGCTACCCGATGAGCCGAATGTTGATACCTCGGCATCAGTGTCTTTCAACGGGATGGACTATCAGTGGAAGCGATGGCAGGCACCCGTGGTAAAGTTTCGACGTGCACTCGATGCCGACGGCGATCGGGGCACAAACGTAGTCGGCTACGCTTGGACGGAATTCAGTAGCGAAAGCGACCAGGATGCCATTCTGGCCCTCGGACACGACGATCAAATTGTGGCGTGGCTCAACGGCCAACAAGTCGCCCGCTCCGAAGACTGGACGGCGTGCAAATTGGATCAAACCGAAGTCCCCGTCAAGCTGCACGCCGGACGGAACGTCTTGTTGATCAAGATCGGCCAGGGGAGTAGCGATTGGGAGACATTGGCCCGTCTGCGCCCGCCTGGATTCAACAAACCGGCCGTGCGAATCATTAGCAAACAGATCGGGAACTTCCTGCGATTGCCGCAGATGGAACTTGAGTTCCTCGACGCCGACGGCAATGGTGTACAGCGAGAGGTGCTGGACGGTTATCGCAGTAAGACCGATCAGCGGAGCGAGTTTGCCTATTTTGGACCAATTCCAGAGCCTGCCCCCGCCGTTGTTCGCCTGCTCTTTGGAAATGAACTGGTGGCAGAGACCGAACAACGCGTTCCATGGAAAGATGCCAAGGACCGTCCGATTGACGTGACGCTCAAGAATCGATCGCCACTTGTTGGCAAGATCGTCGACAACAAGACGCAGCAGCCTATTGCGGACGCGCGATTGATGATCGACGGTCAGTTGCTGGAAGAACGGTCGGACAGTGATGGCGTGTTTCGCGTTGAGCAATACAATCCGCTGGCCTACAGCATATGGGTTGCAGCTGCAGGATTCGAACCTCGGCAGGAATGGATCTCCAATGCATTGGAAATCGATCGAATGGTTGCGAATCCCGTTGGATTGAATGCCGGAGCTCAGGTGTTACGAGGCACGCTTCTGTCGAAAGATGGTAGTCCCATCGTCGGGGCGACCATCCGGTCCGGTCTGTCACGGGATTGGAACCCGAATGTGTTGACCGACGCAGACGGGCGATTTGAACTGATTGGCATTCCGAAGGACCGCGATCGACTGTTCCCCACGGTGACCCATCCGGAACATGTGCCTAAGGATCGATTCGCATTGGATCTTCAGCCGGAGGGGGAGACCGACGTGAGTTGGACGCTGGATCCTGGCGCAATCGTCGAGGGGAAGGTCGTATCGGCCGAAACGGGTGAGCCGTTGCAGGGCGTACGAATCGTGGAGGGCGACAGTCGATTCGCCAGTAACGTTGTGAATCCCGATTCCACGACGGGTGGCGACGGTCGGTTTCGGCTGATTTCGGCTCCCGTCGGTAATATCGTTTTGCATGCGTTGAGCGACAACCACGCTCCGGCGATGACCGAGCTGTCAACGCAAGAGGGAAGCCCGGCAGAAGTCGATTTTAAATTGCTCCCCGGCAAGCCGGTCACGGGGCGCGTGTTGGACCCCGATGGCAAACCTGTCCACGACGTGTGGATCATAACCGATACCTGGAACGGGATGCGAATGTTTCGTCGGGAGGCTCATACGGACAAAGATGGCAACTTCACTTTGCCACACATGCCGGACACCCCGACCGAAACGCATGTCTTGAAACGCGACTTCGTCAGCGTCCGCGACCAGCAGTTTGTTGGCGGTGAGCACTACGAGATCACCATTCGCCCGGTTGTCTCTCATACGTTTCGGATGAAGATGGCCGATACCGGTAAGCAGCCGGATGCCGTCGAGTTCCAGCATGGTTATGTTTTCGATGAAA
>JAGQPD010000205.1 GCA_020426865.1 Planctomycetales bacterium | reverse complement strand
TCTTCACGATGCCGGGCTTCTTCTTCACGATGCCGGGCTTCTTCTTCGCGATGCCGGGCTTCGATCTCAATCTCAGCTCGTTCGGCGGGCGTCAGCAATCGTTGACCGGTGTCCATACGGTAGAACTGCAACTCGTCGTCTTCCACGATCAATTTCAAACCTAGCTCGTCGCTAATCAACGAACCGTCGTCATCGGGTTCGATCTGCACATATTGATCGTCGCGTAAGCGGTGTCCCTGCAAGGGTGGATCCAAGTAGTCCTGTTCTGGATCGTACATAAAGTACTCGGGAATTCGCAAATGTGCGTACAGTTGTGGCTTGAAGCCGACATCACGTTTTTTCGTTTTCTTGGATGTCGTTTCGATCACGACGTCGGGCACTTTACGTTCCGCCCAGGTCAAGAAGACGCGACGTGGGCCGGGAGCGATACCTTTGGCGACGAACGCGTCGGGCACGATGAACTTCTTTGGATTGCCTTCTTCGTAATAGAGGAGCAAATCCCCTGTGACATAGACTTGCTGACCACAATAGTACGCCTTCAGCAATTCGATATGTCGAAACATCGCATCACGATGCAGGTCGGTTTCACCCATCGGACGTCCATCAGATTCTGGGTATTCGACCTTCGACACGTCAATAGTTGACATCATCGCACTCGCAGAGAGAGGCCTACGGATAAGAGCGTTCGACATCCCTGACGCCCACCATTGGCTATCGTACGCGAAAAGAGCCCGGTTGCCAATACCCTCAGGGGGTCACTAGCAATGTTTCCAAGGTCGAGATTTCCCGGTGACCGTGCCCTGCCGCTACGGGGGCGTTGCCGGGGCGCACGGCCAGGGCCGTGCGCATCCCTGCTACTTGCGCCGCATCCAGTTCCGCTACAACGTCGCTGACGAACAACACGGAACCGTAAGCCGTGTTCATGTCACTGCCAATCGCACGATACGAAGCGGCCTCGCGTTTCGGCCCCGTTGTCGTGTCATAATGTCCGCGCAACAACGGCAACAAGTTTCCAAACTTGGTGTGACCGAAAAACAACTTTTGAGCTTGAACGCTCCCCGACGAGTAGATTCGCACGTCTACGCCTTGCGATTGCCATGCATGCAGCGCAGGTGGCACATCATCATAGACGTCGGCAACCAACTGCCCCGATTCAAATCCTGCTTTCCAGATCATCCCCTGCAGCTGCTTCAGGCCGGTTGCCTTGACGTCGCCGTCCATCAGCCCAATGACATGCTGTTGCAGGAAGAGACAACCGTCGGACACAGCGACATTTTCCTGTTGGATCCAATCCTCCCACGACGCGGTTCCCGCGTCCTGCGCAAATTGTTCGCGTACCGGGATCATGGCTGAGTCTTCCCAGTGATCCGACAGGTAGCCCGACAAATGCCGCCGCACGTACGGAAACATTACATCGTAGACAAAACTGACGGACGACGTCGTCCCCTCAATATCCAGCAGGACCCCCTGCAATGGCAACATCATGGCAACTTGACCACCGGATCGATATCCGCCTGTCGCTGGATATACCCCGGTCCCCAGCAGACCGGCGTGTATTCTTCGTGCACGCCACCATCGACGTAATGCGCCGTCCAGCCCGACGGATCTTGAAACAAGCGAATGCAGCGAATCGTCCGATCATCGCATAAATCGAACCAGTGCTTGGTCCCTTTTGGTACGTTGATCAAATCACCGCTCTCCACCAGTACGCCAAACACCGGACCGTTCTCGGGGTGAATGTGAAACACACCCTTCCCCTTCACGGTGAACCGCACCTCGTCTTCGGAATGGGTGTGTTCCTTATTGAACTTATTGAGCATGGCATCCAAACCTGGCGTTTCGGGGGTGACGTTGATCACGTCCGCCGTAACGAAGCCGCCTTTATTCTTCAGGCGTTCGATTTCCGGTTCATACGCCGACAATATCTCCTCATTGGTCGCGTCGACACCAATCCGTCCTTCGACATCCCAGTTTTCGTACCAGATGCCAAACGGCGTGAGAAAGTCGCGAATCTCCTGCACGTCGGTCAACGTACGTCCCTCGTCTTGAATGGTAACCGTCGCCATTGGTCCAAGTCCCCCTGTTACTGGAATGTGGAGCTTTAATGTGGATCTTTTCCGTCCAACCGCAGCCGAGACGCCATCTGTGTGCATATGTGTGCATACGTACCTATCCCGGCAAGTGATATCCGACTAGCATTTCCCTGTAAGCATGACGCGCCGCCCCAGCACTTCGAATAGGAACTCGAAAATCTCGATATGCCGGCGCGCCTCGTCGACGTCACGTCCCCAAGTATACAATCCGTGCCTGCGAATCAAGTATCCATGTGCCAACGATCGCGGATCATCTCGCCAACGCCGACTCAACTGCTCGGCCAACACCGGGATGTCCTGCGTATTTTCCACAATCAACAACCGGTAGTCTGTCTCGTGCGTCGCAATGCCGCTAAGACCTTTAAGCATTTCATAGCCTTCGATCGACAAGAATCCTTGCTCGAAATAAAGGTCCGACAGTAGCGTCCCCCAAGTGGAGTGGGTATGAAGCACCGCATTGACGTGTGGGTTTTCACGCACGCAAGCAACATGCAACAACGTTTCGGCGGAACTTTTGGGCTGATTCGACCAGGCCGGCAGGCCGCTGTCATCCACCACGACAAAGTCGTCGCGCGTCAATTGGCCTTTGT
>JAGQPD010000204.1 GCA_020426865.1 Planctomycetales bacterium | reverse complement strand
TCGCACCGAAATCAACGAATAGATCGTGGTGCGATCGTGTAATCAGTATCATAACGCAGATCGTCAAACTCGTCTCTACCCTCATGCGGTTTTCCGCGAATTTGACCACCGTTTGCCAACGTGCCCGATTACCGCCTAAAATAGTCCTTCCGGCGATGCGCGACGAAACGGTTGCACGGATCGTTGATCGACGAAAGTTTTATTACGAACACAGGCGACAGGTTACTGACTTGGCTGCTACCTCTTCCGACGATTCTGCCCTCATTCCGTCCGCGAGCGCTGAGACCAATCTACTTTGGTTGGACGGTGAAACGCTGTGTTGCGCCTGCCTCGATTGCGGTGCCCCGATGGCCGTGCGACTATGGTTGCTCGTCGCCGATTGCTGGCAGTGTGGGACGAGCATTGAGCTTTCGGCCGAGTATGAGCGGGAGGCATCGCGTCTGCTGCATTCGCACTCAACAACACCCGTGAAGCCAGCTCCTTCGACGGACGAACCCCTTCCTCCCCAGACGGAACCGCCGGGAAGACGTTCCACTGACGACCGCCTGTCGAGTCCCCGACCGGCAAGGGAGCCGTGCAAACGCGAAGAGTGGCATTGGAAGGGGGGTGTGCGAGGCGCAAGTCGCCCTCCCCGGACGTTGACGCACTCCCCGCCGAGCGACGCGGGGACGCGACTGGCGCGCGAACGCAGTCGACGAGCCTTTCAGCAATGGCTTGACAATCTATTGCGCGACCTGCCCGCTTGGCTAATGAGCCTGCTCCTAAATCTAGTGATCCTCGCGTTACTGGGTTTGCTGACGTTTGGCCAGAAGCAGGAGGATCAGTTTATTACGTTATCGGCAGCTGTCGGAACGCCCGCCAAGGTTGGTGACGCCATTGCTCAGTTGAGCAATGAACCTCGGTTTGATTTGCCCGTCCCAGAAGAGGAAGTCCCTCACAGCGAGCAGGAGCTGCGGGCGTTGATCAAGGCGGAGCAAGATGCGCGTCCATTGCGACTGGATCCCGACCAGCCCAATCCTTACTTGCCGCATCTGGACGTGGTGAAGTCGGCGGTCCAGTCAGGAAACGAATATCAGCGTACGCTCTCGGTTCGAGATCCACGCTTGCGAGTCAAGTTGATTCATCAAGAAGGGGGCACGACGCGTACGGAAGCAGCTGTGGCGCGAGGTTTGATGTGGCTTGCATCGCAACAATCTGTCGACGGCAGTTGGTCCCTTGACCGGCGAACCGGCAGAACGGCAGCCACATCATTGGCATTGTTGCCATTCTTGGGTGCGGGACAGACGCATCAGGTGGGTGTGTATCAAGAAACGGTTGCTGGGGGCCTGAATTACCTGTTGCGGTTTCAGCAGCGTGACGGCGATCTTCGCGGGGATGCTCATGGCAACCAGGGGATGTACGTGCACGGACAATCGACGATTGTTCTTTGCGAAGCCTATGCGATGACACACGATGTTCAATTGCGCGACGCTGCTCAGCTGGCCGTCGATTTCATCGTGGCGTCGCAGCACCCCGCCGGTGGTTGGCGTTACCAACCGGGTCAACCTGGCGACACGAGCGTTTTGGGCTGGCAATTGATGGCGTTGCAGAGTGCCCGAGCCGCGTCGTTACGCGTGCCCGACCATACGCTGGAGCTTGCTGATCAATACCTCGACACCGTGCGGAACCACGACGGCACCGAATACTCTTATCAACCGGGTCGCGAGCCGACACACGTGATGTCGGCTGAGGCATTCCTGTGCCGAATGTATTTAGGATGGCGTTTGGATCGACCGGGATTCCGTCAAGGGGTCGAGAAACTGCTGGACCGTCATCCTCCGGACGTCGATGACCCTGATATCTACTACTGGTACTACGCCACGCAAGTGTTGCATCATATGGGGGGCACGTCGTGGGAGCGATGGAACAAGCGGATGCGCGACGTGCTCGTCAATACGCAAGTTTCGCAGGGACGCAATGCAGGCAGCTGGGAACCTCGTGGCCCATTCGCCAACGAAGGGGGCCGCATCTATATGACTTCTTTGGCCGTTTGCACTCTCGAAGTCTATTACCGGCATGCCCCGATCTTCCGCCAGATTGATCTGTAAACGGCCCACGGAGCGATACTGTTTTGCGAGAGCAACTTCGACCTCTGATCGTTCTCTCGCTGATATTGGCGATTCCTATCCTGCCATTCCTACTGTTTGGTACTCGGTTGGAATCGTCGATCGAAAATCTTACTGCACGGCAATACTCGCCGATCTTTGTATTTGGCATCGTAGTCGCCTTTTTAGCCAGTGACATTATTTTGCCAATTCCCTCCAGCGTTCTATGTGCATGGGCGGGCAGCCAGCTTCCGATCGTATGGGCGACGGCCGCGAATTGGTGTGGATTAACGCTGGGCGCGATCCTGGGGCTCGAGGCCGCCCGATCTTTCGGCCCGGCATTGGCGGCGAGGTTTTCCCATCCGGAGGAGCTGCACCGTATGCAACAATGGTATGCGCGGCTCGGTCCGCTGCTCGTCGTCGTTACACGTGCACTTCCTGTATTGGCCGAGGCCACAATTCTGCTGCTGGGTGTCCATCGCGTGGGCCGACGCGCGATCTGGTTGCCATTGGCCGCCAGTAACTTGGCAATTGCCGTGGCGTACAGTGCCTTCGGCCAATTTGTTAATGCACATGGTTGGCTCTTGCCGGGGTTGCTCGCTGCCGCAGCCGTTCCCATGCTGGTCACCCTGCTGCTGTCTCGATTTCGTTAGCCGGCATCTCACCTAACGATCGATCGCGTCGATAGTCAATACGTATCGGCGCGGGCCAAGCTGTCGAATACGACGGCGCGATTGCGGCCATTTCGCTTGGCCTCGTAGAGACATCCGTCGGCCTGCTCGATCAGATGTTCGACATTGGCCGGGCCGCAACTGGTATCCGATACCCCAAGGCTGGCGGTCACAGTGAGATCGATGTTGAATGGCAATCTTTCGATGGCCAGGCGAAACCGTTCGGCGGCTTGTCTCGCGCCGTCCAGATCGGTATGGGGCAGCATTACACAAAACTCTTCGCCGCCGTAACGACAGACAAGATCGTATTCGCGGGCTGAGCTCAACAGCGTCCCGGCGACTCGGCGCAACACCTCGTCCCCCATCGCGTGTCCATAGGTGTCGTTGATGGATTTAAAGTGATCGACGTCGACCATCACGCAGGCGATATTCAGTTGTCCCCGTTCGAACGCGTTCCAATGCTTCCCCATGTGGTCGAAGAACGCCCGACGGTTCATACAACCGGTAAGTGGATCGCGTGTGGCGAGAAAATGGAGTTGTTCGTTCTGCTGTTGGATTGCCTCTTGAGTTTCTCGCAAGGTAACGAGCGTTTGCTGCAATTGTTCATTTTGGCTGTCGAGCACGGTGACGTCGTTCAAGCTGACAAGCGTGCCCCGCGAGACATTGTCATCGTCGCGGATTTCTGACGAATTGACCAGAAAGGTCCGTTCTCCGCGTTGCTCGGTGGACAAAGAAATCTTGATGGTCGCGTCGGTTGCCTGGTCATTGTTTACGAGCTTGGTTGCATCCCAGAACCGTCGCGGGTCGATCTCTTCATCCTCATTGCCATGCCAGTCCAACTCGGCCATGCGGCGCCCGCACAGTTCGTCGCTCGACTTGCCCGTGACATCGCAGAACGAACGATTCACCAACACGATCCGCGATTCTTTGTCGAGGATCAGTAGACTGTCGGCAACGGTGTCCAACGCCGATCGCACGCGATCAGGCACCACTTGATTGGGATCCAGGAAGCGGAAACAGCGTCGCAGGCAGTAGGCAAAGACGAATAGATTAATGAGCGTAGCCAGGGAGATCACTCGCACCGTTGGCATTGCGAGGATACCAAGCAAGCCGTTACCCATCAGCGGCGTAAAGCTGACTTCAATCCGCCCAATCGGATCGGCACCAGACATGACTGGTACATAGATGCAGCTGCTACTGACCCGTCCCGAAGCGGTCGGACGCCAATTCCGTTGGTGGTCCCCGAAGGCAGAGGTGAGCGTGCCGCTCTGGTTTCTGACTGCTGCCGATAGGACGTCTGAATTACGACTGACCAGCGATGCCAGGACCACCTCCACTCCCTCAATGTCACCGCGGGAGTGAAATTCAGAACAACTCACAGCCACGCTTTCACACAGTTTTGTCCGCGCGGTTAGTTGGCGAGTGTAACCGTCGTCCCAGACACCCATCATGCGCAAGCACAACAGTGCCGTCGTGGACCACATGGTCAAAACCAGTGCAATTCGCGTTCCTGTTTGCAAGCGTTGCATCGTTCTACGTTCCTTTACGCTCCCGCCAGCCACTGGCGATATCAGCTAATGACTCGTGCATGTATGTTCGTTTGGCGCCCAGAGCGGTTGGTGCCGCGCTAAGTATCGGCAAGGGGTCAAAAGAAAACCATAGTGGCATCGAGGACAACAGTCGCGACACCAGAAGGCTACCACGTAACAGCCACGCTATCTGTACAGACGAGAATCCCATTGCCACGACCACCGCCGTGCCCGCGATCACCGTTGGGGTCGCCATCGTTTGCTGGACTTCCTCGCTTACCTCGTCCATGTCGTGCCATAGGTGTGCTACGTCGAAGCTGGCCTTGACATCTGACGTCGACGCGATGGCAAACGGGCGGTGTGCGGTGATGCCGTGTTGGTTGTCCGAATGCCGAGCTTCGTTGCGTGGTCCACCCGGTCCTGCGGGCTCTGGTTCGTCTTCGTCCCATACCGGCGCCAGGTCGCGAAGCTGTGCGCTAGATCGGCTGGACGATGACTGCAAGGTGTCGTCTGGTAGCAACGGGGCGGGGAACTCGCTGCCTACCGGGCCCGCTGACGGGTCCCCAGGTGCCGGAGGCGATTTGTCATCGTTGGGTTGTTCGGCCGATGGCTTGTCGGATTGACCTGGCGGGACGTCCCCTCCCGGCACATTCCCTTGTGGCTGTGCATCCCCTTCGGGGGCGTTGTTCGCACCATCGCCTCCCGAAGGACCACCGCTACTGCCACTTCCACTCGGAGTCGTTGCCGCATTTCCTGAGTGCGGAGTATTGGCACCGCTGCCGACGTTGTTTCCGACGTTGGATGTGCCATTTGAATTTGCACTACCGCCGCTTGTCCCGTAACCGACATTTGGCACGGTGCCACCAAATGGTGGCACGATGCCCGAGGTCGGAGGTGCCACGTAGGCTCCCGGTGGTAGTGTGATTCCGGGTGCGGGCGGAGTCGACCTATCGTCCCGGCCCAGGTACGCTGGAACCGTAACCGTTTGGCTCGACCCGTTGGCCAACTCGACGCTCAAGGAAACGACATGGATGTATGCGGCATCGTATTGGTCCGGCAGAGTAATCTTCAGGGTCTGCAAATTCCAGGTCGTTACGTCGATCGACGAGAATCCGTTGCCAGCGACGAAAAGGTTCAAGTCGTCGGTTACAGTCGTTCCTTCGGGAAGAGATTCGATGGAAACGAGCACATATTCGCTACCGTCGTTATCGGTGGGATGCGACTCGATATGGACTACCGTTGTGGCTGTTCCAGGCACTAACTGAGCATCCACCGTGAGGATCGGCGTATCCGCCACCGGAACGACTGTAAGCGAGATCACCTGTGGTTCAAAATCGACGAGGCCTGTGGTGACGACCGTGTCTTCAGTTTCCGTGTCGATGATCGAGATACGTTTGATCCATGCGTCGACCGTGGCATTCGGAGCGCCGGGCTGGAAGACGAAGGCAAGCCCGTCATCGTCCTCCGACATTTGGAATTCGAAATCCACGAGCGTGTAGCTCAGGTCATTCAGAGTGGCGACAGCCGATTGGCTGGGAATCAGAGGATTGCCGTCCAGGTAAGTCAAAACAAGATCGCCGTCGATTGCGTGAATCGTGTCGAATTGTACCTCCACACGATAGTGGCGTCCTACTATAAGCGGCAATGGAATGGACTCGAATTCGATCGCTGGAAGATCGTCGGCGGTTGCATGGAGTAGGCCGCCGCCCACGAGTTCTCCACCCGTGTAGAACTTTGGTTGCGTGGCAACGACGAATGTTGACGTGCCACTAAAGTCGGTCGGCGGCACGAAGGTAAAGTTTCCGTCGCTGGTCCAGGACAACGTGCCCGTTGTTGGTTCGTCGAGTACGACGATTTCACGTGGTGTTCCGTGGGCTGGTCGATCGTACAGCAATAACCCGCCATTGTTTGGAATGATGGTACCATCTTCCGTTGTGGAGAAGGAATCTTGCATCGGCGGAACCGTGTCGTCCTGTAGCCACCATAGCGGAAGCGAAATATTCGCGAAGCGAACCGTTTCAATATCGTGCAGAAAGTAGAGCGACACTCCATCGCGCGACGCAACGATATCGGCAAACGGCGCCGAATAGAGTTCATATTCAGCTCGCAGACCGGGTAGTACAATTGTATCGTCGCCGTCGCCGCCGTTGACGTACTGCAAGTTGCCGCCGACTTCGATGCGGTCGTCCCCGGGAGTACCTAGCAGCAGACTCTCCGAAACCAGAGGTTCTGGGTCGGAAGGCGTGGCGACGACGTTCAATGTTAATGCCAGCTGCTGCGGCACGGCGGGCGATACGAGCCAGATGGTATAGTCGTCAATTGATGGCAGCAGCCAAGTGCCTTCTGGGCCGGCCGTGCCATGCGACCAGGGAATGTCGTCAAGTCCATTGACTCGGACCAACCCGTCGGGTACGTTGCCAGCCGAGTCGAGGTAATCTTCGTTGACGTCAATCGACAATCGTGTGCCGTCAAGTCGTTGTGTGGAGCTGACGACGTAAACGTTGTTGCTGTCGAAATCAACGGAGATCCAGGACGCGACAGATTGGAGCGAATCCCCTACTGCCGTCGTCAGAAAGTTTGCTTGGCGGTCAGGCGACGAACCTAGGGCCATCGGCTCGCCGATAGCCACGGCGTCGAGATTGAAGTACTGCGAAACTAGCGTGGGGAATTCGCCTCCATCCACGGCAAACGTGACAACAAAACCAAACGCATCACTGAACGCAATCTGGGGTGTGATGGATGAAATCGACGAAGCTGAGGAACCGATGACGCGTGATTCGCCGAGTACACCTTGCTCATCCCATAGCTGCAGAACATAGTGAATTCCTGCCGAGTCGAACGTTGTGCCCACCGTTGCAAATCGGTCGTCGGTGTGCACGACGAGATCGGCAAGCAAAACATCCGATGTTGAGTGACCGATGGTAACTAGTCGAAGAATTTCGTCTTGCTGCACGTCAGCATATCGCAGTTGTTTTGTACCGCCAGAGGTGAATTCGCTATTGACTTCCGTCCAATTGACCCCAACCGCATTGCCAGGACGTTCATGCACCACCAGCTCGAATAGCGACGTTGTCGCCGGCGATTGATACACCGACAGAACATCGCCATTCGTGGATGCGTCCGCATGGAACCGTTGCAGGTAGATTGTGTGGTCGGTTGCGGAGATCCACGAAACCGCGAAACCGCCGTCGCCGGTGCCCGTTGCCGCGATCCCATCGAATACTTGTGATGGCTCGGAGGTGACACCAAAGGGAATGGCGTCCGTCAGGTCGGTGGACGGGATCATCACGCCGCGGAGACCAGTGGCATCCGCCCAGACAATAACGCTGCCGCCTGCATCGATGCTCGCCACATGCGGACGATTTAGCGACGATTCTCGACCCGATGCGACATTTCCGATTTGGATTGGCTGACCGATAGGCTCGCCGTCAACGTCCAAGCGCTCGGCCCATATCCCGGGTGCATCGAGTTGCTGTTTGTACCAGACGACGAGGTGTGATCCATCGGACAGGATTGCGACATCGACGAGCGGAACTTCGCTGGAAGTCATCGTATCGACGGTGACTTCTCCCGAATTGCTACCGGATTGTGATTCCCCACGAGCGACCTCAAACCATGGAGCGGACGGAAGGTCGTCGAGAATTGCCTGCGTTATCAGCTCAGTGGAGACGGTTTCGGAGGACATCGCCGAGGACAATGCTGCCATCAGGCATCGGGGTTCGAGTTGTTCCCACGATCCTTTATTGCATTCGCCAAGGGGGCGAGGGTCGCAGTTTGGCAAGCGAAATCGCGGCATGTCCGGAAAATGGGGGGAGTGTGGCGGCGGGGCAATCTGAAGGCTGGATGGATCTGTACCTACAAACATATGTTGTCGCGGATGACGCGGCGCTGCATCCGGCCGGGAATCGTCGCGCGGCAGTTAGATTTGTGCCGTTTGTACGGGTTTTGTCCGTTGAGCGTTTCTTGACCGCTTGTGGCCCAATTGGTAGGCTTTCTGTTCCTGTAGGAATTCTCTGAAGCGCCGATGCGTTAGATCTATGTTGTCGGAAA
>JAGQPD010000203.1 GCA_020426865.1 Planctomycetales bacterium | reverse complement strand
GGACTGGCGCCAATGGGCAGGCCGGTACCAATGGTAAGGTGGCGGAATGGGTCGACTATTCGTATAAGATCGATGGAAATTCCGAAGGGTTGGCCCTATTCATCGATCGCCGCGACGGACCGTGCACCTGGCTGACCCGAGAATACGGTACCTTTGGCCCGCGACGTCCCGAAAAATTCAACGGCACACAGTTTACGCTCGTCAACGGAGAATCGCTCAGCGGTCGAGCTGCGATTCTCGTTCACCGCGGCGACGCAACCAATGGGCGAGTGGCACAGCGTTATCGCGATTATGTTAGCGAGTCACAATAAATGGCCGATTATCCTACGTCGACTTTTCGCTGGAATCGCCGCGAGTTTACCGCACTGGCCGGAGGCACGGTTGCGGCCTTTTATTACCATGGTCTGTCCTTGGCGGAGGAGTCGACAAAGGTGAAGATCGATCGCATCGAGTTGTTCCCATGTCGATATCCGATGGCGGGGTATTTCAAGTTTTTTGCAGGGCCGCACGGTGCGTTGGGCCGGGCCGCAGTGATCATCAAAATCACGGCTGACAATGGCCTCGTGGGCTGGGGACAGAGCGTTCCGATTGCGAAATGGAGCTACGAGACATTGGAGACCGCCACGGTGGCCCTGCGGGAATATTATGTGCCCGCGTTGATCGGTCGTGACCCCACCGATATCGAAGGCGCATTGATGGCACTGGATCAGGTGATCGCTCCAGGATTCTCCACAGGCATGCCCATCACGCGTGCTGGCGTCGATCTGGCATTGCATGATCTCACCGGAAAGTTACGAAAGCAATCGTTGGCGGGATTATGGGGATTGCCGAGTGCTGAGACATTGACTCTCAGCTGGACCGTCAATGTGCAGCAACTGGCCGATGTTGACGCATTGATCGCCGCAGGGCGAGAGCGAGGTTATCGAAACTTCAACATCAAGGTATCGCCCGATCCGGAATTCGACGCCGAGCTGGCGAAACGGGTGCGAGCTGCCGCGCCGGATTCGTTTCTATGGGCCGATGCGAACGGCGGATACGATGTCGACACGGCGATGGAGGTGGCTCCGCGATTGGCCGATGCCGGAGTCGACGTGCTGGAAGCGCCGCTGCGACCCAATCAATTGCAGGGCTATCAGCGATTGAAGAAGCAAGGTGCTTTGCCGATCCTGATGGACGAAGGTGTTGTCAGCGCCACCGACCTAATGGAATTTCATCGTGCCGGGATGCTTGATGGCGTAGCAATGAAACCCGCCCGCTGCGGTGGATTGCTCTCGAACAAGCGACAGATTCAATACTGCCGTCAGCACGGACTAATGTGGCTCGGAAGCGGCTTGACCGACCCCGATATCTCGCTCGCCGCGACGCTTGGCTTGTACGCTGCGTTTGACTTGAAAACACCTGCCGCATTGAATGGCCCACAGTTCCTTACCGCGGATGTTCTGCAGACACCGTTACGCATCGAAGGCGATCTGGCTTATGTCCCCACTGCTCCTGGGCTGGGAGTGGAAGTGGATGAAGCAAAGGTCGTGGAGTTGATGAAACAAAGCGGTGGGGACAAGCTGCTGGGCTAGTGCGGGGATTAGAAAAAGCACCGCTTCCGTCGGCGTTGGACGAGGAAGCGATGCTCAGGTTCTTGGCGGATTGTTTTCGTTTGTCGCCTAGTTGGGAACCGAGAACTGTTGGATTCCCTTGTGTACTCCGCCTTTGTTGTTGGGTGTGTAGTTGATCAAGTCGCCATGTTCCTGGCCGGTAACGCTGTTGATCCAAACGTAACCTTCTTGATACCCGACGACGTTGCCGTTGGCATCATAGACGGGACGTCGGACGAAACGGCGAGTTCCGTTGTTGGCACTTTCATTGCGGCCGTTCTGGAAATAAGTGTTGTCGACCTGGTGATTGGCGGTATCCATGCCGCCGGTATATGGATTGGTGCCGACGTCTTGGTTGGGCGTTACATACACCGGAAACTGGCCGGGGAATGCGGGAAGCGGTTGCGGTTGGTAGATTGGTTGCACGAAAACAGGCGGTTGACGTGGCTGAGGTTGACCGTAGCCCGGGCTGGTCCAATGGCCACCACCGCCGCCACCGCTGCATTGGCCGCCTTTGCATCCGGCGGTTGCAGTTGAGGCTGTCAGCGTGGCGACGACGATGGTGGCGAGAGCGGCGAGCATGGTGTTGCGGGTCATTTCTAAGTCTCCTCACGTGCTGGGGCTGTTTTGCCGTGTTTTGGGCATTTTTCGGTAGGCCGCCTGTCGGCCACATTTATCCCAGCGAGCGTGGACGCAAAGAGCGGACAGAGATTTTTCAATAAATTGGCTAAGCCGGCGAAATTCCCCAAAATGGCGAATTAGCGGACAATTGGCGAGAAACAAGCACGGTCTTCCGGTCAATGGGCCGCTTCCAGAGCCTGGTTGGGTAAAGGTACCCAGCTGTCCCCAGCTGCTTGGGTAAAATTACCCAGCTGGACAGTGTTGTTGGGTGTTGATGCGGACGGGGACGGCTGGGACAGCCGTGGGACATTGGAGCCGGCGGAGGTGACTGCCTTGCGTATCGATGCTGCGTTTCGGGGTTGGGTTACATTTCGGACCCTATTGATCGTATGGTTGATGCCCTGTCCGGCAATGGGACAGACCGAGACGTTGATCGATCGAGCTCAAGCAACGATCGACGTTGATCCGTTCACGGCGTTACCCTTTCTGGCTCGTGCCCTGCAATCCGATTCGACTGGCACCGACGCTCGACAGAATGTGCGGGCGATGATGGACGAGATCCTCCTACGCAGACCAAGTTTGATTCGCTATTGGCCGACGGCTTCTGTGGGGGTGATCAGCGAGGACGGGGCGTTGATCGGTGTTGCCGTACAGAAGGACGTGGTTCTCTACGACTTGCGTGGCACGCGGCAAATTGGACCGCTAAGCCATCCGGCAAGGGTCGAAGGGCTCACATTCACCTTACAGGGAGATCGCCTTGCCGTCGTGTACCGCGACGGAACCGCTCCCCCGTCCTGTCGCTTGTGGTATACCCATGACGGTTCGCCGGCAACGAAGCCGGTCAACCTGGAAGACACCGAGTATGGCACACGTGACACACCACGGATCTATTTCACTGGCGATGGTGACCGAATGGTGGCAATTCGAGCGGGGATGTATAACCGATGGCATTCGAAGATGGCAGCCCGGATCTATAACAGTCGCACGTTAGAACCACTCTCTCCCACGTTCGCCCATCATAGTAATCTGGACTACATCAACGGTTATCACGTTCTCAGTCCCGATCGGCTGCGAGTGCTTGTTCACACTGGCTTGCCTGCCAGCGACGCGAGAGCTCCGTGGTCAGACACCAACGATTGGCCCGAACCGATGCTGCCACAACAATATGACCTGATGACCGGCAAGGCAATGCACGCCGAACTGGCACACGAGTTGGACTTCTACGCTGACGGCGAGATTATCTACAACAATGATGGAACCAGGATTGCCACGTCCGGTGGTGGGAGGGTAAAGGTATGGGATGGCGTTGCGGGCGTACAGATAAATGAATTCGCGTTATCGTCGGACAAGAGTCGTGCCAAATTGAGATTTCATCCCGATGGCGATCGTCTGTTCATCATCGAAATGGATCGATCGGTGTGTTGGGACGTCGCTGCCAACGTGACCTGGCGCGAATGGAAACAAGTTTCGAAGTTCATCGTCAGCCCGAATGCGCGATATATTGTCTACAAGGACATCGTCGACGGCGATTGCTGGATCGACGAACTGGAAGAAGACGCGAATGAGCCGAGAAAGCTACCGAAGTTGTACGCGGTCGGATTCTGCCGAGACGACTCTCTTTTTCATCTGTGGTTCGAACGAGAATCGACGTCCGACCGGAAAATCCCGAGCCAGCTGTTTCGGTCGACGGATGCCCAACCCATATTTCCGCCGTGGCGATTTGCCCGCTACGGACAGAAGTCGTACGATGGCTCTTATCAATTGATTACGGACGATGATGGCGTGTGGCTCTGGCAGGTGTACCCGCCACGAGCGGATTCGGTGGAAGAGGCATCCAGCGTAAAGCAGCACTCCGCGCACGATAGTGACGAGGAACGATTCGCGTGGTCGGTGCTACTATCTGGGCAAGTATGCGGGGCCAACGGCGAGCTTTCCCCCGCGACTATCCCACTTTACGAGTCTGCTTCCCACACAGTACTCGATACAAACGAGACCCCATGAGCGACAAACAATGAATTGGCGATTAAGTCGTACGGCAATTCGGCTTCGGGCTATTGCGCTGCAGCCTCTTTACCGGCGTTTCTGGCCAACGGAACTCGTTCGTTGTCGGGGTTTGTGGATCCATTGGGGGACGATCGTTGCCCTTTTGCATGGTGGTACGTACGCAATCGGTGCCGATTTGCATGTGACCAACAATACCGAGCTTCGGCGGGCATTACAGGACGCAGTTAGCGGCGACGCCATTCTGTTGGCTCCGGGTACATACGGTGGCGGGTTGTTTCGGAGCGACTTATCGAATGTTTTGATTGCCAGCGAGGACCCAGGCAATCGTGCCGTCATTCAGGGCGGAACAAATGCCCTACAGCTAAGTGATGCAACAAACGTCACAATTTCGGACCTGATCCTGGAGGGCCAAACCGGTAACGGACTGAATATCGACGACGGAGGATCGTTCGCTTCACCTTCCACCAACGTGACGATTCGCAACGTGCTGGTCCGGCAGATCGCCGGCAACGGAAATCTCGATGGCATTAAACTGTCAGGCGTTACCGGTTTCTTGATTGAAAATGTCGAGGTCCGCAATTGGGGGGATGGTGGCAGTGCCGTCGATATGGTTGGCTCGCACCACGGCTTGATTCAGAATTCCTTATTTGTCCACGATGCCCTCTCCAATTTCGGGTCAGGCGTGCGCCCCAAGGGAGGAAGCAAAGACGTCGTGATCCGGGCCAATCGCTTCGAGCTTCCCAACGGTGCTGGGCGCGCTGTCCAGGCGGGCGGTTCGACCGATCCCCAGTTCTTCCGCTTCATCGATGGCGATAACAACTACGAGGCCAATCAGGTTGTGGCAGAAGGTAATGTTGTTATTGGCGCGAGTTCGGCGTTCTCCTTCGTCAATATTGATGGCGGACTTGTTCATCACAATTTCGCCTATCGACCGTTCGAGTGGACGATTCGGATCCTCAACGAAAACCAAGACAGTCCGACCGTGCAAACCCAAAATGGACAATTTCGAAATAACGTCGTCTACGTGAAAGATACCGCAACCGAGTACAAGCAAGCGGTGAACATCGGCTCGCAGACGATGGCGGAGACGTTTCAGTTTGAATCCAATCAATGGTTCAATGCCGGCAGTCCCACTCGAAGTGAGCCGTCACTTCCAAGTGCGGAGATTGATGGCGTGTACGGGGTCGCTCCCGAATTCACGCCAGACGACGCCATCGCCTGGCCGTTCGCTTGGGGTTATTGGGTTGTCAATGCCACCTCAAGTGCCAGGCTAGTTGCCATCGACCAGTTGGCAGTTGCTCGTCAGATCGCACCACACGCGGGGGCGGCATTCGAACCATTATCACCGCATCCTTGGCGGGGCGGATGGAGTACGGAGGGCATCGTTGGTGATTCGATATCACTGCCGCCGTTCTCGCAGGCATATCTATTGAGTGGGCCTGCGCCTTGTGACTTGGATGGAAATGGCGCATGTTCCGTTGCCGACCTCAATCGATTGTTGGCACAAGGCGATTTGCTGGACGGCGTTGACAGTGGCATTCCGGCTTTCGATCTAGACGACGATGGCCTGATTGATAACGCTGATGTCCAACAGTGGCTCACGTGGGCTGGTTATGAAAATGGTTTCGACCGACCGTTGGTTGTGGGCGACGCCAATCTGGATGGCGAGGCTAATGTCGACGATTTCGCCAGTTGGAATCTGCACAAGTATCAGTCGTTCAATATATGGGAGAATGGTGATTTCAATGGCGACGGACAAGTTGATAGCCGCGACCTGAATCTTTGGAATCATCATCGCTTCGACAACGCCATCATCAACATCAACGTCAACGCCAACGCCAACGGTGCGACTTCGATGGATACCGTCCCCGAACCGACGTCTGCGATCTTGCTATCGTTGGCATTCGCGGCGGTGAGTTTCGGTCGGGTAACGCTGTCGTGCCTCACAAGGAACCGGACAGTCGCTCGACGGCCTGATCGACGATGGTTTGGCCGATGTTGAGCGACGAGGTCGCGGCGGGCGACGGAGCGTTGCCGACGTGGATGATCCGGTCGTGCTGTTGGATCAAGAAATCGTCGACCAGGCCGCCGTCAGTGGCGACCGCTTGAGCTCGAACACCGGCCGGTGCGGCAACCAGATGCTCCGCGCGAATGTCGGGAACCAGTCGCTGCAATGCCCGCACAAACGCGGGCTTGCTGAAAGACCGCCACATTTCACCCAAGCCCATGCGCCAATGTCGGATCGCCATTCGCAGGAATCCTGGGTACGTCAGTGATTCTATTAGATCCGACAGATTGACGTCTCTCCATCGATAACCTTCCCTTGCCAAAGCCAATACGGCGTTGGGGCCGCATTCGACGTGACCGTTGATCATCCGCGTGAAGTGGACTCCCAAGAAAGGAAACTTGGGATCCGGCACGGGATAGATTAGGTTGCGACATAGGTGCCGAGCGGCGGGGAGTAGCTCGTAGTATTCTCCTCGAAACGGCACGATCTTCGCATCTGGACGAATCCCGGCGGAACGTGCCACGCGATCGCAGTGCAGGCCAGTACAATTGATAACGACACGCGCCAGCGTATCGCCGCGATTCGTAGCGACAACCAGGTGATCGGAATACGTCCGAATGCCTGTCACACGATGCTGGTATCGAAGTTGGCCGCCTCGCTGTTGGATCAATTCGGCCAGCCGCTTGCTGACGGCCAGGTAATCGATGATGCCAGCTTCCGGCACGTGGATTGCGTGTATGCCGGCCGCATGCGGTTCGAGTTCTCGCAGACGATCACGATCGATCAACTCGCAACGCACACCATTCTGCTGGCCCCGATCGTAGATTCTTTGAAGAATCGGCAGTTCGTCGTCGTCGACTGCCACAATCACTTTGCCACAAATCTCAAACGGAATCTTCTGTTCGGTGCAGAACTGTTCCATGGCCGCCTTGCCTCGCCGACAGTTGACGGCCTTCAGTGAACCGGGTTTGTAGTAGATCCCGGAATGCAGCACGCCGGAATTGTGACCGGTCTGATGGCTCGCAACCGACGACTCCTTATCAATCACCACGATCTTGGCGTCAGGAAAACGTTGTCCCCACCGGTACGCCGTAGCAAGGCCGACGATTCCGGCACCCAGGATCGCCACATCGGCGACCTGGCTGCTTCCCCCGCCACTGTATACAGCTATCGATGGATTCGTCATTTCTTGACCGGCCGACCGAGCTTTTCTTCAACGCTCCGGACCTTACTCGCCAAACGCCCGCGGTAGCCTTCGCGATAATCAAGTTTGGCCGAGCAGGTGATCCGGGGACAGTCGACGGACATTTCCTCCAAGCATTGCTGCATCACGCGAAGAACGTCCGGAAGTTCCCCTTCAATAATCGTTCCCATCGCGTGCATTTGGTAGTCCAGTCCGCTCGCTTCGATAATCTCCAAGCTGCGAGCGACATACGGACTGACACTCTCACCCTTCCCCAACGGGGACATGCTAAATTCCAGCAGCACCATCGGTATTCCTCAATTTGAGGCGGGGGCCATGCTCTCATTGCGACTTCTATCGCGCCAAGTAGCGATCCCCCCGCTTGCCACTACCCACCCTGTCGATGACGCGTGGATCACTTATCATCCAAGCATCGCAACTATTGTCATAATTGTAATAGTAGTCGCCGCCATGGATAGCTCCAGCCGACCCGCCGGCGAGTCGACCGTTTACGTGTCCGGAACACGGGCAAGCACGCCCAAAAACCGCGGTGTCGGCGGAGCGATTCGCGTGGCACCGCTTATGCGGACCGGCACCATGAATTGCGTGCGGTCCGGCCTACATCAAGCCATCTGCACTGCTGCCTGGTGTCAAAATCAGGAATGTTGTCGCAAGTTGTGGTGGGGGCTATACTTCAATGGTGTGGCTGGTAGCGAATTCCGTGAATATCATGACGCGCCCCGCCCGTTTCGGATCGACTGTCCATCATCCAAGCCTTGGAACCATTGGCACCCCTTGGAACATTGTAATAATAGTCGATGCCATCCGCAGAGGAATTCCGTATAGGAATATTGTATGACCATATTCTCGCAACGTCCCGGTGTATTCTGCACGCCGACGATCGGGTTGCTATTCGCTGTTTCGTCGGTCGGGATTTGTTTTTTTGCCGTCTCGTCGGCGAAGGCTCAGGCGGTGGATGTGCAGCCAGAGCCTGGACAGCAGGTAGCTATTGCCGACGAAGATAGTGCCGCAGCACAAGTCGCCGCAGATGATTATGAATTGCTACGGCTATTTATCGATACGCTCGACGAAGTGGAACGCAACTATGTCAAACCGATCAGCCGCCGCGAACTGATGGAGGCGGCGATCGACGGTGTGCTGTCGAAGTTGGATGTCTATTCGGACTATATACCGCCGGACGAATTCGACGAATTTAGTCGAGATGTTACCAACGAATTCGGCGGACTGGGAATTCAGGTGACGATGGAGAACGGCGAGTTGACGGTAATCAGCCCGTTGATCGGGACTCCGGCCTACGAAGCCGGTATCGTGGCGGGCGACGTCATTACCAAGATCGGGGATTCGGAAACCAAGGGAATGGATCTCAGCGGCGCGATTCGGGCGATGAAGGGGCCCGTCAATACGGCAGTGAATCTTACCATTCGCAAACGCAATGGTTCCGAAAAGCAGGTTAGTGTTACGCGGGAAATCGTACGCATCGAGACCGTTCTCGGTTATCAACGCCAGGCCGACGACAATTGGAGTTTCTGGTTCGATCAGGATCGTAAGATCGGCTATGTCCGAATCACCGCCTTTAGCCAACAGACCGACGCCGATCTCAAGCAGGCCTTGGATACACTCAAGGCCGACGGGATGAAGGCGTTCGTTTTGGATCTACGGTTCAACCCCGGTGGATTACTCACGTCAGCAATCGCCATCAGCGATATGTTTTTGTCCGAAGGGCGGATCGTCAGCACGTCGGGCCGCAATATTGCGGAAGAAGCCTGGGATGCACATTCAGAGGGGACCTTCACAGGT
>JAGQPD010000202.1 GCA_020426865.1 Planctomycetales bacterium | reverse complement strand
GCCGCTGATTACACGATCTGGAAGGACAGCTTTGGTCAGTCAGGTCAGGACTTGGCGGCCGACGGTAACGGCAATGGAGTGATCGACGCCGCTGACTATACGATTTGGAAGGACAACTTTGGCAATTCGCTCGGTGCCGCAGCAACCGCCGCCGTCCCCGAACCGGCAAGTGGCATTTTGGGCATGTTGCTGGCCGTCGCTTGGTGTGCCGTGAGAAAACGGCGTTAAGACGCCATTTTCATTGCGTGAATTTTCGCTCCCATCGGCTTCGTCGCACGTAGTGCGACGAAGCCTTTTTCGTTCTTTGGCGGCATGTTCTGAGCTTGCGATGCCGCGAGGAAGTTGATCCCCATGAGGTCCGTGGCAAAGCCCATTGCAAGTCGTCATAATGCATGCTCCGGTATCTCACCGAATCGTAGAGGCTTGGAGGTGCATGTGGTGCGTGACAACGAGATCGGTACACTGATCGTCGACCGGTGCATTAAGACCTTTGGCCTGAACTGCTGGAAACGATGTGCGAAAGGACGTTCGCCATGTGATGACTTGGCGCCACCGGAGGCGGGCGAATGGAGAAATGCCTTCGGCGAGGCTCCTTGCCTCTGGGAGGACTTTTTCAAGACGAAGGACGGTTGGGACAGCCGCGGGACTTTGACGGCTGGGACAGCCGCGGGACTTTGACGGCTGGGACAGCCGTGGAACTTTTATGAACCAGGATTCGACGCAACCGTCGCAGACCGTGTTGTTCTGCCAACAGTGTAACCAGCGGTATGCCGTTGCGGAGGAGGATCCGGTCTGCCCCAATTGCGGTCTTGATCTGGTGTCACTGGCTGAAGCACCCACGGCCGACTTCGGTAAGTCAGGATTGTCTTCCCTCGCCCCGCCGGATACTAGTTTTATTCCGACCGGCTCGGACGACCTCATCGGCCGGCACCTCGCCCATTACCAAGTAGAATCGTACCTCGGCCGCGGCGGCATGGCCCGCGTCTACCTCGCTCGACATCTCACACTCGAACGCCCCTGTGCCGTCAAAGTCCTCAGCCCACAACTGCTGAAACGAAATCCCGAGTCTCTCAACCGATTCTTCGCCGAAGCGCGCGCCGCCGCGGCGCTGATCCATCCTAACGTCGTGACCGTCCACTCGCTCGCACATGACGACGGTCTCCACCTGATCGAAATGGAATATGTCGATGGGCAATCGCTCCAGGCACTGGCCAAACGCAAACGACGTCTGGACTTGATCGAAGCGACCGCCATCATGGTCCAAATCTGCTCGGCACTCGAATTGGCCCATAAGCTGGGAATCATCCATCGCGATATTAAACCCGCCAATGTGATGATGACCAGCAGCGGGATCGCGAAACTAGCAGATTTCGGTCTGGCCAAACGGGTCGTTTCCACCTCGGGTCGCACCCCCCACCCAGAGTCACTCGCAGGTACGCCCGCCTACATGGCGCCAGAATTGTTCGACGGCGCGCCAGCCGATATGCGCAGCGATGTCTATGCCATGGGCGTGACACTGTATGTCCTGCTGACCGGACTGACCCCCTTCCACCAGAATTCGCTCACCGAATTGGCTCGACTCCACGCCGAACAACCCGTTCCCGATCTTCGACGCATTATCGCCCACGTTCCTGACCACCTCGAGGAGGTTATCCGGCGCTGTATGTCGAAGGAACCACGGGAGAGATTTGCCGACAGTACCGAACTGCTGCACGAACTGCGGATGGTCTATGGTAACCTCCGCCCACTATCAAGCATCGTCGATGAAGCCATCGCCGGTTTGAATGTCACCGTCACACGGGAGAACGATGCCTTTTTGCTCCGTATGGAACTCGCCGAAGGACGCTTCCAAACCGTACGCGTCGCCGAGTCCGCCAGCGGGCCGCTGGCGGATCGGTTGGTCAAAATCTACAGCGTCTGTGGGTTTGCCGTCCCTGAGTATTATCGTCGGGCACTGGAACTAAATGCCACGCTCACTCACGGTGCCGTTGCTATCGAAAATATCAACGGCTCCCCTCACTTTGTGATGAACAATGCCTACTCCCGCGCGACCTGCGACCCATCCGAAATCCGCGGCAGCCTCCTCACGATCGCTCATCATGCCGATGCCATTGAAAAACTGCTGTCCGACGAAGATCGGCATTGATCGGGAGACGGGGAGGGTTGGGACACGAAGATGGGGACAGGAAGATGGGGAGATAGGTTAATACTTGTTGGTTCGAGGTATTGCGATGGTTCAGGGTGGTGGCGGTTGAAGTTCCACTTGCCACCGCCGTGGTACGGCATCAAAGGCGGCCTGATACGTGCGTTCCAGCGGAACCGACACATGACCATGCGGACGCAGGAATAGCGGCATGTCGGGTAGAGTTCGACCAACCGCTACGGGTTCTACGAACGCTTCGATAACGGCACTGGAACTGTACGCCACGAGTGTCAGTGGTTCGTCTGCCGGCAATGCGAACGATTGGTCGTCATCCTCCGAGCCAACTCCTGAATTCAGTGCTGTCCAGATCAATCCGTGGATACCTTGCGGGTCACGAGGCCCTGGTGGAAGTAGATCGATCAGTAACAGATGAATGCCTGCCTCCAATAATTCGAGAGTCTTCCCGACAAACTGATCGACCGCATGCTGACTCGACTTGTTTCCGGGAGAGATGATTTCGATCATCGCGACCACGTCATCGCCACTTCGATGGCGGACGACGACGCGACTCCGTTTGCGCGACCAAGGCGGATGTGCTGCGCGCGATGAAAAACGGACTTGAGGTTGGGCCGTGGCCAGTTGCGATTCATCCGTTTGATACTCACGCATCTCTTGCCGATGGGGCGTCTCGAGCGTAAGCACGTCTGGGCCGAAACCACCGGCAATTTGTTCCGCCATCGCATAATACTCGCCAGGCAGTACGTGAGTATTCAATGCCCGGCTGATCGTGGAAATCCACTCGTGATGGAAGTGGTGAAATGTTCCCGCAATGACGCGGGTCCAATCGTGGATCGGCATGGGAGCTACCCTCTGAATCAGCGTGGAGTTATTCTCCCATCGTATTCAACCGTAGCCGAGTTGAAAAGTATCTGCTTGGAGGTGTCGTGACCGAGCGTACGATTGCGAAACGTTCAAGCGGGTGCGTCGCAACGCGGCGGGGCGAGCCGAAATTGGCTCGCCCCTGCCATCGTAGGATCCAATGACCTACGCCAGCGAATCGACGAACGATTCCATATACTTCATCTTGTTCGGTGCCGCAGCGGGTCCTCCCACCGAACTTCCGGGAACCGTCGTGTCGACTCGGTAGTTGTCCCCCATGAAGAACGCGGCGAAGCTGGTGGCGAAATCTTCAAACGGATTCGTGCGGCCATAGTTGCGCACGAAGTTCTTCGCGCCCATGCGGTGCCACCAATTGTCGCTTGCGTCCAGGCCGGTGTCGTTAAACGTGACGTAGAAACCGCCGTACTTGGATCGCGTCAGAATGCGATCCGAATTCATCCACCCGCTCAAGTCTCGGAACGTTTGCACCGAGCTGTTTTCGCTAGGACTGTCCCAATTATGACCGACCTCGTGGATCACCGTTTGCATGAGTCGATCGACGTTATTCATCGAGGCGGTCGTCAGGGTGATCGACCCGTTCCCGGAATTCCACCCTAGCACGCTCGAACCGGTTGTGCCACCATTGCTGTCGCTGATCCAACTTCCTTGCCGATAGAACGTCAAGCCTCCTCCGGTGCTTGTTTCCAGCAATCGTACGTTGCCAGTCGCGTGATGCAATTCCGCCAACGCTCGGTCAACGTTCTCCACCGCAGTATCGGTCCAGCTTCCCGCACCGTAAGTGGAAGTCTGATTGCCAAGTCCACTAAACGACGTTGTTGTTTGGTTCGTGTTTTTGAACCAGATTGTCGTGTCGTCACTGGACGTGTTGTAGACCCGGTCCGACGAACCTTCGTCACGCAGCACGCGGTCCTGGCCGCTGCCAGCCCACATCCAATCGCTGCTCCCACCACCATACAACCCGTCGTCACCCGATTGCCCGTAGAGATAGTCAACGCTCGAGCCGCCATAGAGACTATCGTCGCCGGAGCCTCCGACGAGATAGTCAACGCCGGACCCACCCTTCAAAACGTCGTTGCCACCCTCTCCCGAAAGCTTGTCACTATTGGCACCGCCGATCAATGTATCATTGCCGTCACCACCTTTGAGCTCATCATCGCCCGTGCCGCCGTCCAGCAAGTCGTTGGCCTTGCCACCAGAAAGCTGGTCCTTGCCACTCCCGCCAAAGGCGTCCATCCGGACGTTGGTCGTATTGGAGACCACGTCGTCGCCGCCCAGGGCATCGACGCGGATGCTGTTGATGACGGACTTGGAAAAGAATCGCTGGAGACTCTGGCCACTCGCGTCCTTCTGTAACGCACCGCTGGCGTCCTTGACGGTGACGCGAATCTGGTTAAAGCTGGCGTCGACGATCTCGACGACGTCACGAACGCCGGTCCCTTCGACATGAACAACGCCACCAGCTTCCAGGCCAATGTCGGCGGCCATCAACTGGCGATCCTCCATGCGTTGCATCGATAACGTCCGTTTGCCTCGTTGTTGTGAGCGTTTCTTGCGCAAGTTCGTGGTTTTGAAGAACATCGATCTTTCCCTTGGTGCCGTGGAAAACTGTGAATTCAAGGCGGCTCGAACAGGCCTGTCCGAGTTCGCATTCCGATAAGTTCTTTGCGTGATGCCACACGATCTGTTACGAAAAAAGTTCCGCGGCTGGCAATGTTGCACGGCCGGCAATGTTGCACGGCTGTCCCAGCCGTCTTCTCACTGAAAACAACAGTAGTCGTTCCCGAGATGGCTGCAGCGGTGGTCCTGCTGGAAATGGCAGCCATGGAACATTGACGGCTGGGGACAGCCGTGTAACACTTAGGTCGCTCGAAATACGTGGTTTCACGGAGTCACAGGTTTACCGTGATGCGTGAAGATGCGATCGTCGTGAGGCAGTACGCTTGCCCAGGGATCTTGTCGATCTGGCTGGGAGTGGAAATATCGTTTACGGTTTCGGAGTGATGCAAATGGTGCGAATCACCTGTCGGCTTTTGTCACTGATGGTATTGGCAACGCATGTGCCCGGCGGTGTCGCCGGTGGGCAAACCGTCGTGGGTGAACGCGATACGGTGTCGGTGAACGACTGGCGCTGCGTAGGACAGGATCGTGGCTGCCAGCGTTATTCCGGGCTTGCTCAGATCCATCGCGACAACGTTTCACAATTGCGGGTCGCCTGGACTTATCACACCGGTGAGCTGAAGGATCGTCCGGGGAAGACGATTGAATGCACACCGCTCGTCATTGAAGGCACGATGTACATTACGACTGCCTACTCGAAGGTCGTCGCGCTGAACGCAGCGACTGGCGAGGAACTGTGGCAATTCGACCCATTTGGTGACGGACAAAAGGCCGCCGGTCCATTGGCCAGCGGCGGAGTCAATCGTGGATTGGCCTATTGGTCGGAGAACCGAGAGGAAAAGAATGGCGAACGTGGTCAACGACGGATCATTCACGGCACGGCCGACGGCCGATTGTTTTCGCTTGACGCCGACACAGGAAAGTTGGATCCAAAATTCGGGCAACAAGGTGTGAAGGATCTTCGCGAGGATTTGGAACAAGACATTGGTGCACTCAGCTATGGCCCAACGTCAGCGCCGGCTATTTGCCGGGACCGAATTGTGATCGGCGTCTCGTGCGGTGAAGGGCCGGGGGTTGCCGCGCCGGGTGACATCCGCGCGTTCGATGTTCGCACAGGAAAGCAACTGTGGAGTTTCCGCACGGTGCCTCGACCCGGCGAGTTCGGCAACGATACCTGGCAGGACGACTCGTGGCGCAACCGCGGCGCCGCCAACGCGTGGGGAGGCGTAAGTGTCGATGAAGTTCGTGACGCGGTCTACGTTGGAACCGGCTCGGCTGCATTCGATTTTTACGGTGGTGATCGGAAGGGGGCCAACCTGTTCGCGAATTGCACGATTGCGATTGACGCCGCGACGGGAAAACGCAAATGGCATTTTCAGACGCTTCGACATGACTTGTGGGATCACGATCTACCGATCTATCCGAATTTAGTCACCGTAAATCACAACGGTCGCCGCATCGACGCCGTTGCGCAGGTTACCAAGACAGGATTTGTCTATCTATTCGATCGCGATGTCGGCACTCCGTTGTTCGATATTGAGGAACGAAAGGTTCCCAGGTCCGATGTACCGGGTGAAGAGTCCTCTCCGACGCAGCCGATACCGGTCAAGCCGCCGCCGTTTGCCGTTCAAAATATGAATGCTGACAATGTGACTAACATCTCTCCGCAGTCACGTGAGTTCGTCTTGGAAATACTTCGGCAGTTGCGTTCGGGCGTGGCATTTACGCCGCCCAGCTTACAGGGAACTGTCGTGGTTCCGGGTTTTCATGGTGGCGCCACGTGGTCCGGTGCATCGTTTGATCCGACGACGTCCACGCTGTTTGTCAATTCAAATAATGTGCCGAATATCATCACGCTGGAAAAGGCCAAACCGGGAGCCGGGTTTGACTATACGCACAAAGGGTACATCCGCTTTCTCGATGAAGATGGCTATCCGGCGATCAAGCCACCGTGGGGACAGCTGACGGCGATCAATTTAGATCGAGGCGAAATCGTTTGGCAGATGACGCTAGGTGAAATTCCTGAGCTAACGGCGCGCGGCATTCCGCAGACCGGGACGGAAAATTTTGGTGGCACGATTGTCACGGCCGGGGGGCTTGTTTTCATCGGTGGCACGAAGGACGAACGATTTCACGCGTTCGATAAAGATTCGGGAGAACTATTATGGCAAGCCCAACTGCCCGCCGGCGGTTATGCGACGCCATGTACGTATGCGGTGAATGGCCGACAATTTGTTGTGATTGCGGCTGGAGGAGCTGGAAAGCTGGGAACGAAAGCGGGAGATGCCTTTGTTGCGTATGCCTTACCCGAATGATCGCGATCGCTCGCGAGCGTACTTGTCGCAATCCTGGGAACGGACTTGGTTGTGTTGGGCCGCGGCCTGGGCACTGTGTCTCGTCGGTCCAAATGCCTTTGCGGATCCACCGCCGGGGACGACGTTGAGCAATCTTGGTGCATGGCAGTCGTTGCCTGACATTCCGGTGAAACTTGGATTGGGCGGCCCTGTCGTAGGTGTGAGCAATGGCGCGCTGGTTGTCGCTGGTGGTGCGAATTTTCCCGAAGGGCCTCCGTGGTCGGAGCCACCGGGGAAGAAGCGATGGCATCGCGAGATCTTTGCATTGGTCGACACCAACGGTGGATGGCGAGCGGCCGGGCAGTTACCGGTGAATTTGGCCTACGCCGCCACTGTGCCGTGGCGTGATGGGTTCCTCATCATCGGTGGTGAGGAGGATGGCACGGCGGTCGATACAGTGTATTTCTGCCGATTCGAGCGAGAGGAGTATCGCTGTAGTGTGACGCATATATGCAACATGCCGGTGGCGGCCAGCTATTTGTCGGCGTGCCGAGTAGCGGGAGGCGAGACGATTTACGTTGCTGCAGCGACTCGGTCCGGCAATTTTCCCTGCATGGACGTCAAGCACTTCTGGCGGCTCGAATTCGATGATCCGTCGGAACCGACGTGGACGCGACTGCCGCCGTGGCCCGGTGCTGCGCGGCACAAAGCGATGCTCGTGGCGCTGGGCAATGCCGATGGAAATCCCGACGTTGACAGAGCGGTCTATTTGTTTGGCGGCGAGCGACCTTGTGTGGATGAAAGCGGGCAGCCGATGCTCGACCGGTTTGAATACCTGACAGACGCGTATCGTTATAGGGAGTCCGACGAGTGGTCGCGCATGGCAGAATTGCCTGTCCATGATGGGGGGGACGGGCGGTATGCCGGCCAGCGCCGACCGATTGCCGCGGCTGCCTGTGTTGCGCTCGACGCCCGACGGTTTGCTGTCTTTAGCGGCGACACCGGTCGGTATGTAACGCAGCCGCTCGACGATCGCCCGGACTTCCCGACCGATATTCTGGTTTACGACCGGCAGCTCGACCAATGGCAGGCGGCTGGCAGGATGCCGCGTGGTGTCGTTACGACGACAGCGGTGTGGTGGCAGAAGAAAATCGTGATTCCGTCTGGTGAACTCCGTCCGGCGATTCGGACGCCGCAAGTAATCGCTGTCATGCCCGACGGGGGCGATACGGCACAATAGGAGCAGATGTGTGGCACTGACGAATTTTCGCGGTGTGACGCGATCACGCATCGAGTTCCTGCGCGATACGTATCGCGATGGACTGATCGGGGATACAATTCCGTTTTGGTTTCCGCGGTGTGTCGACCAAGAGCAGGGGGGATTCTGGACGGCGTTTGACCGCGATGGCACGCTGATTGATGACGATAAAGGTGTCTGGCAGCAGGGCCGTTGTACGTGGCTGTTGGGTGAACTTTACAACCAATGCGAGCGTCGCGAACAGTGGCTGCAGTGGGCCCGGCAGGGCGCGGCGTTTATTGAGCAATTCTGCATCGACGCCACGGACAACCGGATGTGGTTCCATGTTACGCGCAGTGGGACGCCGCTACGCAAACGCCGCTACGCCTATAGCGAAGCATTTGCGGCGATCGCCATGGGCGAACTCTATCAAGCCACGGGCGAAGAGCGGTACCGAACGCTCGCGTGGTCGTTATTCGAACGGTACCTTGGGGTCATGCGCGGGCACTTGCCAACCGTGCCCAAGTTTACCGGGCATCGCCCCACGAAATCGATTGGCGTACCGATGATCGCGATCGTTACGGCCAGGCAACTGTTGGACAGCACGGGACTTGAAAGTGCCAGCAACACAATAATGGCATCGATTGACGAGATTCGCCGCGACTTCGTCAAGCCGGAACTGCAATGCGTGATGGAGACCGTCGGAATGGGTGGCGAAGTAATCGATCATTTCGATGGTCGGACACTCAATCCTGGCCACGCCATTGAAGCGGCGTGGTTTTTGCTGTGGGAAGGGAAAGTCCGAGGCGATGCAACACTAGTGCAGCTAGGTTGTCAGATGCTCGACTGGATGTGGCAGCGCGGCTGGGACGAGGAGCACGGCGGTCTCTTCTACTTCCGCGACCTCGAGGACAAGCCGGTCCAAGAGTACTGGCACGACATGAAGTTTTGGTGGCCTCACAACGAAACGATCATCGCGACGCTGCTGGCCCACGAACTGACCGGCGACCCGAAGTACGCCCGCTGGCACACGCTGGTGCATGACTGGTCGTACGAACGCTTCCCCGACTCGGAGTTCGGC
>JAGQPD010000201.1 GCA_020426865.1 Planctomycetales bacterium | reverse complement strand
AGTTCCACGGCTGTCCCAGCCGTCAGTGCTACCCGGCTGTCCCGGCCGCCCATCAGGGCAACAGGCCAAATTAGGCACCGCGCGATGCCGTTGCGAAGCCCCAGTCGTCGCGTTACATTGACGCGTGGAAAGTGACCGAATGTATCCCGTTCCAGCCATTATTTGCGACAGTCCTGGGAGTTTCGCATGCGTTACCATGCTTTTAGTAGTAGTAGTAGTAGTACCAATACCATGCTGGGCGCTTGCCTGTTCACCGCGGCCCTACTGGTCGGCCCGATCGAAGAGCGACAAATCGTGGCTGCCGAATTGGAGGGAATCCTCACCGACCAAGAGGTAATCGAGGGTTGGATCGCATTGTTTGACGGAAAAACAACCTTCGGTTGGCAACCGGCGGTCCAGTGCGATTGGACGGTGCGGGACGGGGCCATTGTTGTCACGGACGGAGCGGTGGGGCTGCTCAATACGACGACGCAGTTTGGAGATTATATTCTGCGATTGGAGTTTCGCTCGCCCGAGGCGACCAACAGTGGGATCTTCCTGCGCACCCCGGAGATACCCAAGAACCCTGCCGCGGACTGCTACGAGTTGAATATCGCGCCAGCCGATAATCCTTTCCCGACCGGCAGTTTCGTTGGCCGCGAAAAGGCAACCCCCGCGTATCGCGGCGGATGGAGGCAATACGAAGTGACCGCATTGGGTGATCATTTCGTTGTGAAATTGGACGGCGAAACGGTCTTGGATTACCACGACCCTCAACCGGTGAAACGAGGGCTAATTGGGTTGCAGCACAATTCCGGACCGGTGGAGTTTCGTCGGATCCGACTCAAGCCGCTGGGGCTGCAATCGGCGTTCAACGGTCGCGACCTGACGGGCTGGAAGGCCTATCCCGAGATGCCCAGCAAGTTCGAAGTACAAGAAAACGGCGAACTCCATGTCCAGAACGGACGCGGTCAACTGGAAACGATCCGGCAATATGGCGACTTTGTTCTGCAGCTTCAATGCATCACTCACGCAGATCAGCTGAACTCCGGCGTCTTCTTTCGCTGCATTCCCGGCGAACAGATGAATGGCTACGAGTGTCAAATTCACAATGGATTCAAAGACGGCGATCGAACCCAACCGGTCGATACAGGGACGGGCGGAATTTTTCGTCGTCAGCCGGCGCGAAAGGTCGTTGCAGACGATCAAAAATGGTTCTCACTCACGTTGATCGCCGACGGTGCGCACATGGCAGCTTGGGTCGACGGTTATCAAGTGAGCGACTGGACCGACACGCGTACGGCGGATCCCAACCCACGTCGCGGCCTTCGCGTCGAACCGGGAACGATCATGCTTCAAGGTCACGATCCCACGACCGACATTTCCTTCCGAAATATTTTTATCGGCGAGATCCCTCCACGATAGCTGAACCGCATCATCGGCCATCGCCACTTTGTGATTTATTTCACAAGCCAGCCGAAAAATCGGGGTCCGTGATTGACGAGGCCGGTCCGCGGCAACTATGCTGGGCGCAGTACACGGTGGCAGTTCGCGGTGGCCATTCGGCCAGACATTTCTGTCGCGCACTGATCGCGGGGGCATTTCGACGTCATAGGAGGCTAACCTTATGCGGACTCAGGAGATTCTTCAGTCGAAGGGAAACAAAGTGCATTCCATTCGGTCTGACGCCACATTGTCGCAAGTTGTGCAGTTACTGGTGCAATATGACTGTGGTTCTCTGTTGGTCCGAGATGGCGAAGAGGTCGTCGGGATCATCACCGAACGGGACATCTTGCGCGCCTGTGCGACGGAAAAGCGAGAACTGAGCCAGATCTTGGTGCGGGAGCGAATGAGCGCGAACCTGGTGACGGCGACATCACAGGACGGACTTGATGACGTGATGGGCATCTTGACCGAAAAACGGGTCCGTCACTTGCCGATTATCGACGACGGGCAATTGGCCGGCATCATTTCCATCGGGGACGTAGTAAAAGCCCAGCACGACCGGCTATCGATGGAAAACCATTTTCTCAAGACGTACATCCACAGTACCTGAGAACGCGTTACGGTCGTCGCAGTTCTTTCGGCAGTGGGAAGTGCACTTCCTCTTCGCGAATCGAGTGCAGTTCGACGTGCGCGCCGAACTGTTGGTGCAGCCGGTCAATGACTTCCTGAACGAGCGACTCTGGAGCGCTGGCGCCGGCCGTCAGCAGGACCTTCTCCACATTTTCAAACCATGCATCCTGCAAATCGGCGGGGCCGTCGATCAGGTAGCTTGGTTTCCCCTGCTCGGAGCCCAGCTCGCGTAGTCGCTGGCTGTTGGAACTGTTGACACTTCCAACGACCAGTACCACATCAGCGGACTCGGCCAAGAGCCGCACCGCTTCCTGACGGTTTTGTGTCGCGTAGCAAATATCTTCCTTTGGTGGCCCGACGATATTCGGAAACCGGCTCTTCAGCCGGGCAATGATGCGATTGGCGTCGTCGACGGAAAGAGTCGTTTGGGTGAGATAGGCTAACCGATCAGGGTCCCTAACCTGCAGTCGATCGACGTCCTGTTCATTTTCCACGAGCACGATCGCTTGGGGAGCTTCGCCCATCGTACCGATCACTTCGTCGTGGCCGTCGTGGCCAATCAAGACGATGGTGTATCCTTCGCGGGCAAATCGCAACGCTTCCAAGTGGACTTTCGTAACCAATGGGCAAGTTGCATCGATGGCAACCAGATTTCGCTGGCGAGCAATGCGACGGATTTCGGGGGACACTCCGTGTGCGGAGAATAGCAAATGGGCCCCCAGGGGAACATCTTCAAGTTGGTCGACGAACACGGCGCCCT
>JAGQPD010000200.1 GCA_020426865.1 Planctomycetales bacterium | reverse complement strand
CAATTCAATCGACTTGCGAGTCGTGGCAAATCAAGAATCGGGCGAGCTTAGCCCGACCATTTCGCCAGCAGATTACTCATTTGTGTTACACGACCATTCGCAACGGATGCGATTGAGCTTACGACCGACGGTCCGAAGGGCGACGTTCAGTTCCTTGGCGATTTCTTCGTTGTCGTGACCTTCAAGCTTCAATAACGCGACGCGACGCAGCGTCGGATCGTTGAGTGAATCAAGCCGCAGCTGGAATTCTTCCCTTAACTGTGCGACCAACTCTGGGCTGGGGGCATCGCCCGGCAGTTCGTCGATCGGGCATTCTTGATCGAAACCGGATTCGTCGTCCGAAGCCTGGGAGCGCGAAGGTGACCGCTTTTGGGCATGCAGCCGATAATGTTGATTGATCGCCTTTCGGACGGTGATGGTCACCAACAGTGCCCAAAGTTGATAACGATCATCCAGATCGGGGAATTGTCCATCTTGAGCACGTCGGAAGAAGCTTTCCATGGCGCTGATGGCAACATCTTCCTCGTCCTCGATGGCATGCCGAGCTCCCTTGGCTCGAGCCCGTGCCACCGACATCAGTTTTTCAAAGTAGCGGGCAAACAGCGCAGCCTGGGCGGCCGATTGCTGGCCGTCTGCCAGCGCCCGAATCCAGGTAGTTACGGACCCATCGTGGTTCATAAGTCAAATATAGCCAGTCGGCTATCAAATTTCATCCGCCAAACCAACGGCCATCTGCGCGACAAAACCGTGTATTCGATCCAAGTTGCTGAGATTCTCTGTGTTCAACTGGCCGGTCGGAGCAAAATTCCTTGATTCTGCTAATAGCACTCCTTCCGATTTCCTTGTCACAAGAATGCCAGGCCTACCATGCAGTTTCAATCCGGAGCACTTACGAAGTCGAATCGCCACCGTCCCGGCCACAAACAGCGTCTTGCGCCACGACGGTTCGCATTATCGGCGCGACGACAGCTACTGCGGCATCGCGACCCCATCGGGCAACGTGAACCAGCAGACTTTACCCAGGTCGGAAAACGTACCCATTCGTTCAGATGGCTTGTTTTTGGTGTGGTCCTAGCGCTTTCGCTCGGCCTCGCCGGTAAGGCCCATGCCGATCTCGTATGGGCGGGCCTTGAGGGCGGAGGTGGAGCAAGGATTCGGTACAGCGCCGATAGCGGAACAACGTGGGAAACGCAGCCGCTAGACTCCGGTCGCGTGCGGCCTAGTGACGTCATGTTTATCGATGCTACCCACGGCTGGGCCGTGCATTTCAACAGAGTGGCATATACTTCGGACGCCGGCGCTACCTGGACCAACGGCCCCGCTGCATCCGATGACCTCAACGAACTAGACTTCGTTACTACTTCAACGGGCTGGGTCGTGGGAGATTCCGGTATCATTCAGAAAACGACAGATGGCGGAGTCACGTGGTCAACCCAGACGAGCGACTCGACGCAGCATCTCAACGGTGTGAGCTTCGTCAATGCCGATCTCGGTTGGGCGGTGGGCAACGGCGGTACATTAATGAGTACGGCTGACGGTGGAAGTACATGGACTACACAAACAAGCCCGAATAGCACTACTGCCTACCAAAAGGTTGAATTCATCGATGAGCTCACTGGATGGGCTGTCGGCAACCGCGGACGCATCGTCCATACCGCTGACGGTGGAGCGAGCTGGACTGCGCAAAACAGTGGCCTCTCTTCCAGCTTCACGATTACAGGGTTGAGTTTCGTCGACAACCAAAAGGGTTGGGTGACAAGTAGCACGAGAATCCTCTCGACCAGCGACGGCGGTGTCACGTGGGCCCAGCAAACCACGCCTTCGGGGATCTCCACACTCAACGATATCTTCTTCCTCGACGAAAACAACGGTTGGGCGGTCGGAGCACAAGGTGTACTTCTCCATACGTCTGACGGCGGGCTCAATTGGCTGCTGCAGGACAACGGATTCAGTGGCCCGACGGGTGACGACTTCACGGACGTATGGGTCGTCGCGGCCGTCCCCGAACCGTCAGCGTCTATGTTCGGCGGGCTAGTTTGCTCGGTGATTGCCGCTGTCTATTTTGCGAATCGACGATCCCCAACATCGTACCCAACCGATTGTGTGGCGTAAGTTGTGGCACGGTGCGTTTTTATTAACGCAGAGCCGCAGAGGTCGCCGAGTTTTTTCGCGGTCGCGAGCGAACTCTGTGTTCCTTGCGGCTCTGGTGCGCCAGCTAAGTCTGGCTGTTTCTTGTTAGTTGAAAGGTACTAACCAAGGTAAGTGCTCGTTCGCCGTGTAGCTAACCAAGCAGCTCGTGGGAGCAATCCCACAGATAAAGCCTTGGAAGGCAAAGACGTCAGCCGTAACGCAAGTGAACTCGATTCGGCCTCGTTACGCAAAATGGGGGTGGCCAGGCTTCCAGAGATGCTGAAGCCAACACTGGTTGTGAAGCAACGAGCAATTGCAGCAAACAGACTCCCCCGGGGCGGCTGGAGACAGCGGGCGTCGATAGACAGTCAAGACATCTGGGAGACCCACCCGACGACCGGTGACTACTGAGGTATCTTGGCGATTCGATCACTGAACGATTGCGGTTCGAACCTCCGAAGACGTATGTCGAGCGGATTATTCGCTGCAAGTACGTGGTAGAAGGAAAACCGGAAGAGGGCGTGTTTGCGGCACCGGCTCCG
>JAGQPD010000199.1 GCA_020426865.1 Planctomycetales bacterium | reverse complement strand
CGGGAAATTCGAAGAAGAACGGAAAAAACAGAATCGGCACCAGGACCACGACTCGCGAATGAGGAAACATCCAGATATACGCCCCCATGATGCCCGCGATGGCCCCCGAGGCGCCGACGGTGGGCAACAGGGACTGGCTATTGGTCACCAGATGGAGAAGATTGGCAAGCACGCCGCAGGCCAGATAGAAGATCAGATACCGAGCGGGTCCCATGCGGTCTTCAACATTGTCACCAAAAATCCACAGCGTCCACATGTTACTGATAATGTGCATCCAGCTTCCGTGCAGGAACAGGCTGGTCACGAACGGCCAATAGAACATGTTGGGAAAATGTTGTTGTGCCCAGACCGGGTCGACGAAACGTCGAGGAACCATTCCGTACAACTGCATCAAAGTCTGCAGTTGCGGACCCGGCAGTCCGACTTCGCCGAGAAAGACCAGGGCATTCAGGCCCATCAACGTCCAGGTCACAATCGGCATTCGTTTGCCGACAATCGTATCATGTATCGGAATCAAACCGCGTTCTCCCGCTCCCTAAAGTGCAACAGCAGATCGACTCCGGTCGACTCCGCTCCAAACTGGCATCGCTCAGGCGCCAATCCGGCGTCGGCGGCGAGCAATTGAAACTCGTCCAATTCCCGATACCGCAGATACCAATTCCCAATCCATTCCATATAAGCCCGTGCCTGGCACTGGGGGCTGAAATTCCCCACGATCAATTCACCTCCGCCGGACAACCGCTGACGCAGCGCCCTGAGCGTCGCTACTGCTTCGGCATCTTCGAAATAATCGAACAGCCCAAGACAGATACAGAAATCGGTTCTTGCCATCAAGCGTTCCGCCATCCCGGGACGGCGCAGCCTTGCGAGATTGATGCGCGCCGTCCCGATTTGGTTTGCGGAAAGGTACTGATGCAACCGATCACTGGCGCGCTCGAGCGCCTCCGGTTCCATGTCCATCAATTGGATGCGTAGAACCGCGCGTTCGCTTGGCGTCAATTCCCGCAAGGCCAGTTCCAGCTCCCACGCGGGCCCGGCCCCCACGCAACTGACCACAACCCCGGCGCCGGCGGCTCGTCGGACCCGCACGACAAGCGCATCGGCAACGTACTGCGTTCGCCCGCGGACCGCCTGGGGGGCATCCTGTCGCTGAAAATAGTCGTCGAACAACTTTCCTACGGGATGATCGCTGCGATACTGATGGCAGATCCAACCCAACATGATATCGTCACCGGCGTATCCTCGCGGTTTTTCCTTCGCGCGCCGTTGCAGTTGCCCAACACGCAACCAATCGCCAGCCGTCTCCCACAGCACACTGGAAGGCACCTGGTTGGCCCGCCCCCAACAACCCGTCGTGACCAACTTCGCCAGACAGTCGTCGAAACTGGAGTCCACGATTGCCTGCAATTGTGAGTCGTTCGTGTGCCCAGCGGCCTGTGACACCCACTGGAACTTGTGACCCATCTCCGTCGCCGCTTCGTAGGCCACACCGGTTGCATGGTCGCCACACCACGATGCCGCTGCCTTGTCAGTATACCACACGGTCCGGCGGGATCCGCGAGCGAGATACTGCGCCGGTAATGCATCATAGTCCAGTCGCCCGTGAAGCACTTCCCGCAGCCGGTGCGCTTTATCGTCCCCGGCGACTAGAAACCAGACTTCACGTGCAGCCTGTATTATGCGATAGGTCATTGTCATTCGCCGAGTCTGCAACTGCGGGACCTCGTTGGCTACAACCAACCGCTGTTGTTCGTGCAGGGCACGTGTATGCGGAAACAACGATGCCGTATGACCGTCGGCCCCCATACCAAGCAGGACAACATCAATGACCGGGACTCCTTCGCCAGCTCCCCCCATCCGACTGCGGAGCTGCCGTTCGTACTTCAACGCGGCCGCTTCAAGATCCACCTCATTGGCGGGCATCCGCAACACCTGCTGATCGCTGATCGGCAGCAGGTCCAACAGGACCCGGCGTGCCATCCGATAATTCGAGTCGTCGTGGGTGGGCGCGACATTTCGCTCATCGCCAAACAGAAAATCAACGCGGCCCCACGGCACCCGCTCCCGGACCCCCGGGGTCACCAGATACTTATACATATGTATTGGTGTCGAACCGCCGGCCAAGGCGATGGAAAAGCGGTCTTGCCGCTGCAAAACCGCACGGCAGCGACGGACCAAATCGTCACCGGCGGCGCGCGCCGCGGTGGGGGGATCCTCGAAAATGCGCAATTCAGCGGACATAGGCAGTCTGTTTCGAATCATCGAAGCCATAATAAACCCAAATTTCGGCCCAAACCGTACAAGTTTATCGGCGAGCCGGCTGACAGCAAGTCTTGCCATGGGCGGGCTGGCGTGAATAATGGAGAGTCTAACTGATTGAGGGCAAATGGTCGCCTTCGGTGATGTTACCTCGAGGCCCGACAGCTGGCCGACATGTACAACAACAAAGGCACCAATTCATGCACGTCGACAACGACTTTCTGATGGATGTCCTCAACGGACTCGACAACCCCCAAAAAAACATCCCTTCCAAGTACTTCTACGATCAGCGCGGTTCCGAGCTTTTCGAACAAATCTGTGAGCTGGATGAATATTACGTCACGCGCACCGAATTGGAAATCATGCGCCGTTATGTTCCGGAAATGGCCCAACAGATTGATTCGGGCGTCATGCTCGTCGAATTTGGCAGTGGCAGCAGCGTCAAGACCCGATTGTTGCTCGATGAACTGATCGAACCTGTGGCTTACGTACCGGTGGTTATTTCGGGCGAGCACATCGAGCAGGTCGCAACACAATTGCGGCAGGCGTATCCTGGAATTGACATTCTCCCGGTGTGTGCGGATTTTACACAGCCATTCGCACTACCGACAGCATCGCGTCGCTACACGCACGTGGCGGTCTACTTTCCCGGTTCGACCATCGGTAACTTCACCCCCTCAGCAGCGCGCCAACTGCTACAACGGATCGCCGACCTGGTGGGCGTCGGGGGGGGCCTGTTGATCGGAATCGACCTACAAAAGGAGCGACAGATTTTGGAAGCGGCTTACAACGACCGCGCCGGAGTCACAGCCGAATTCAATCGCAACCTACTGCGACGCATCAATACCGAGCTTCAGGCGGACTTCGACGTGGACCAGTTTAGGCATCGAGCGGTTTACGATCCCCATTGTGCCCGAGGTGAATTGTATTTGGATAGCCAGACCGAACAAACCGC
>JAGQPD010000198.1 GCA_020426865.1 Planctomycetales bacterium | reverse complement strand
AACGGCAATTGGGTGTTACGATATGCCGGAGTGAGTACGGATGTCGGCACAGCTGTTGAATTTGGGCAGTGGTCGCATGTAATGGTTGTCCGACCATTTGGCGTTGCCAATGGTGTGCGGATGTACGTCGATGGCGTCGTGGTTGCGGCGGCATCGGGTGGCTATAATGGTGGGGATGTTGCGAATCTGGTCGTCGGCTCGAATACCGGAACAGAAGAAGGAACGATCAATTTTTATCAGGGGGTCATCGACGAACTGCAGTTGTTCGTGCTAGGTGCTTCCATCGAAGAAGAGCCCACAAACTACGGGTTTTTCAGTCCCGGTACCGACAATGACTTTATCGCATTGAGTCTGACGGGAGTTGCCGGCGATGTCAATCAAGACGGCGCGTTGACACAAGCCGATGTTAATCAATTCGTCGATGGCTGGTTACATGAGAATCTCGTCAACGGCTTGCGCTCGGGCGACTTGATATCCTATTCGCACGGCGACCTGGATTTTAACGGGCTTACTGATCTGGACGATGCGTTTTTGCTGAGTGACGCGATGCAAGCTGCCGGATTGGGGACACTAAACTTTTCCCTCCTGGGGACGACAGTGCCGGAACCATCGGCGCTTTGGATCGGGACCATAATTGGCGCGATGCTGCTGCGGCGACGATGAGGTTTCTAGCTGTCTACAGCTGGTCGGGTTTACCTTGGCGTGTAACGGAGAGACGGCTGGGACGGCCGTGGAACATGGAGTTCCCTCGCGGAGTCGTGTATGTTTGTCAGTCAGTCGCGTCTTCCCCACGTTTTGGAGCCGAATTCCTATCATTGCCCGGAGCAATTCGAGCGCGAGCTATCGCGATTGTTTCAGCCGGCGTGGCATCTGGTGGCGTGTCTGGACAATCTGTCGCGCGACGGTGATTTTGTCACACTGGAGCTGATGGGGAAACCGCTGATTGTCCGCAATTTCTCTGGGCAAATTCATGGTTTTTTGAACGTCTGTCCGCATCGTCACTGTCTGTTGACACACGAAAAGCAGGGAACGAGCACAGGTTTTCGGTGTCAATATCATGGTTGGGAGTTTGCTGCCAGCGGTAAGGCGACAAAGATCCCAGATGCGCGAAGTTTTAAGCCCATGCCGGGTGGACCGGAGAGCCTGTGTAAGTTCGACGTCCAAGTGCGCGGGCCATTTGTCTTTCTCTCGTTGAAGGACCGGCCGGAACCAATTGAGCGATTGTGGCCTACGTTGATGGACGTGTGTGACGAGTTTCCGGCTCATCGTTGGAAACTCGCCGACTGCTGGGACTACGAGTTTTCAGCGAATTGGAAGGTTGTCGTGGAGAACACGGTGGAGTCCTATCACGTGCCCGCGGTTCATCCGCGTACGCTTGTGAGGTTCGGCGATGAGAGTGAGATTGAACATGTGATTCGCGATGACGCAACCATTATGCGTTCTCCGATCGCGTCGCCCCGAGCCTATCGGCAAATTGCCGATCAGCTACTGAAGTGGCTTGAACCCGGTTGTAAGCACCGGTACCAGTTGTACCATGGTTTCCCGAATCTGTTTTTTATGCGCATCGATGCCATGCTGCAAGCGATGACCGTGGTTCCCGTCTCGCCGGTGAGTTGTCGAATGATTGTGTACGTGTTCACGTTGCGTGCGAGAAGAGAAAACCTGGTATCCCGGTTGATCACGTGGCAATGGGGGCGGTTTAAAGCTGCGATCATCAAGAAAGTACTTGCCGAAGACGCTCGGTTGTATCCCGATTTGCAGCGAGGGATGGAGTCGAGCCCATTTGCGGGCACGATTAGCACGCGGGAGGAGTTGGTGCACGCCTTTCAGCAATACGTTCTTCGCCGGACCGTCCGATCCCACTGATCCGCGTGATTGGTCTTATCCGTCGGAGGCCTAAAGTCCGCACGATCGGTTAAACCGCAACGTCCCCGTTGTTTTGGGTGCGGTTGGACACGACGGTCAGAAAAAAAGCTACGCTTGCTTCATCAGCAATCGGACCAGCAAAATGCCGGAGCAAACCATGACCACTGGCGTGAAACAGATCCTGCAGGCTGCGGAGGGATTCGCCAACGAGCACCGTTCGACGGGGCGACAGCCATTTTTTCACCCGACATCGATGTACCTTCCTAGTCAGCCATTGCGGCGTTATTCGGCATTTACACGTGATGTATCGGAACAGGGGATTGGGCTACTCCACGCCATGCCACTCGAGCCGGGAAGGATCACGTTGGAAACGTATTTGGGCGAAGGCAAATGCATCAAGAATCGGGTTGAGATCACCTGGTGTTTGCCGTGCGGTGATGGGTGGTTCATCAGCGGCGGTGCCTTTGTCGTTTAGGAAATGACATGGCATCGGACGGCCAAGCATAGAAGAGGCCGCCGCGGACGAGTGGCTCGCCGCGGCGGTTGCCCGTTTATATTGGAGGAGGACGTGCCCCGGTTTCCGTTCAGCAGTCGATATCGAATGGGTCTTTGAAGATCAGGTCGGCGGGATCGACACAAATTTCGTCCACCACGCCATCGATGGCGAAGATCACGTCGGCGTCAGCGCCACCGTCATAGTGGTCACTTCCAGGGCCGCCAACGAGGATATCACGGCCACGGCCACCGAACATCTTGTCGTCGCCGTTACCGCCTACGATGACGTCGTTGCCTTCGTCGCCGTTAAGTGTGTCGTCGCCGTCCCCGCCCACGAGCGTGTCATTTCCGTTGCCGCCGGAGATGTTGTCATTGCCATCGCCACCGTTGAGGTAATCGTTGCCGGAGCCGCCGGACAATGTGTCATCGCCGCTGCCACCCACGATCGTGTCCGCGCCGGCACCACCACCGATCCGGTCATTTCCGTCGCCACCGAAGACATTGTCGGCGCCGGTGCCACCCGAGATTGTGTCATTGCCATTGCCACCGCTCAGTGAATCGTTCCCCCCTTGCCCTGACAGCATGTCGTCGCCATCGTCGCCGCTGATTCGGTCATTGCCGCCGCCAATGATGGCGCCACGATCATCGATCTCGTCAGTGCCTTCTTCCGTGGGATCAACCGGAGCCGGTTTGACGGGATCGTTGACAATCGTGGAATCGCCGATGAGGTGGTCGTTGCCCTCATTGCCGCTGATGGAATCGTTGCCGTAACCCCCCTGGACGTAATCGTTACCGGCACCGGCAAGAACGGTATCGTCTCCGTTGCCTGCCAGTAGTATGTCGTTGCCGGAGTTGCCATGAATGAAGTCGTTCCCACGGCCCTGGTTGGCGAAGTCGATGGCGTATTTTACGGGATCGACGTAACCGTCTGGCCAGAAGTTTGTGGCATCGCCAAACACCCAGTCGTGTCCATCGCCGGCGCCAAGCCGGTCGTTGCCGTCGCCGCCAATCAGGTAGTCGTCGCCGTCGCCTCCCGCAATGCGATCGTTCCCGCGTCCCCCAAAGAGGACGTCGCCATGGCGGCCTCCCGTTATGGAATCGTTGCCGTCGTCTCCCTCGACATAGTCCCATCCGGACCCCGCATGGATTTCGTCGTCGCCGTCACCGCCATGGATTTGATCGTTGCCGGCGTTTCCTGAAATTCGGTCGTTTCCCGCCTCGCCGAAAATGATATCGTCGTACAACGGACGCTCCGGTACGAGCTCGGGAGAGATCGCAGACAATGCTGTCCTGTTGGTGTCGGCATCGTCGGCTGGCGTGGCCTCGATTGGGTCCCCCGCGATGATATCGTTGCCGTCTCCGCCATAGATCTCGTCATTGCCAATGCCGCCGCCGAGTCGGTCGTTACCCCCCTTGCCTCCGATCTTATCGTCGCCGGCACCTCCGTCGATCGTATCCGCTTGTGCGGTACCCCCTAGTCGGTCGTTACCGTTGCCACCCAGGATTACGGCGCCGTGACTGCCGTCAGAGCTGATACTGTCGTTACCGTTGTTTCCTTCGAGTTGCGTTGCATGGCGGACAGATTCTCGCACGCCAATGTTGTCGTTGCCGTCCATGCCGAGGATATGCAGTCGCGCCACGCTATCGTAGGGGACGGATACTGTTGCGCCATTGACAGCAACCTTCAGCTGATCGCCGTCGCGAAATGCCAGAATGATGTCGTCATCGGGTGTTCCTTCTACGACGAGTGTCCCGCCGGCAGACTCGTCAATTCGGGCTTGTCCCCGAAATTCGGGGGCGATGTCGAGCAGCCCGTCGCCGCTGAGTACGACTCGGTGCTCGAGGCTTTCCGCCTGCAGCTTTTTCGACAGCCTTGGTCGTCTCCCGCGCCGAACCGACGATGTTTTTCCAGATGAACCTGTGATTCTCATGTTCCGTCTCCCTTTCCCAATGGTGTGATTAGAAACTGTCGCGATAAGAGCGAGTTGGCCCGAGACCTGCGGATGGCAAATGCAATACCATTATGCAAATATTGGGGCAATAATTGCGTAAGTACTTAGTAGTTCCTATGTTGCGACGGCCTCACCGCTGACCGGCCAGTTCCCTGCCTGTTCCATTTTTAAGCGCCTTATTGTTGCGCGCGCCCTGGAATAGTACGATGGAAAGGATGAGTAATACGAACGATCGATTGCAGTTGCGTGATGACGGGCACGTATTGGTGGTCTTGAATGGACCGTTTGCTGGGGCGACGGTGACATTGGAGGTGGGGGGGCGTCCGGTGAGCATCGGACGGGACCGATCGCGTGAGTTACCGCTGGATGATCCGTTGGCGTCCCGATTGCATTGTCGCGTGTGGCATGATGGTCAGCACTGGCAGATTGAGGACTGCGGCAGCAGCAACGGGACGAAGGTGAATGCCCAGTTTGTTGAGCGAACGGTATTGGAGACGGGCGACTTGATCCGGGTGGGGGATCGGTTGATCGTATTCCTCCAGCAGTCAGATTCCATTGAGCAGGCGGCATGGGGGCCGTCTTTGGTGGCGGATACGACGGCTGTGGTACGTGTTTCTCGCGAGGATCGTGCGGCGCGTCTGGCGGGGATGCTAGATAGCGACGACGCTGACGCGTCGCATCGGTATCTACCGGTTCTTTACCGCGTTGCCACGATGTTACATGAGCAAACGAGCGCGGCAACCTTATGTAAAAACATTGCCCGGACAGCGTGTCAGGCGATCGAAGCGGGGCAGGTCAACGTATGGATGACCGATACGAGCGGGCGATTACGGCGCATGTCATCAGCGTTGCGGGACAAGTGTCCTGACCGAAGTTCGCACTTGTTGGCGAGCGTCGCGATGGAGCGGGACGAGGCGATTCTGATCGGCAGTGGCGACGAGGTGGCGGTGGGTGAGCGTCGCACGGAGGAGATGGGGATGGCGGTGCCGATACCGGGGCGGGGCGGAGTTCGGGGGGCGATCGAGTGTTTTCATCCGGCCGAAGGGCGTTGGTTTGGTGGTCGCGACTTGGAGTTTCTGATGGCGGTGTCGCACCAGTTGGGACTGGCGCTTGAGAATATCGAGCATCGCGAGAAGTTGGAGCGGGCTAATGACAATCTGCGAATCCAATTGGGTGACCGGCGGCGAATCATCGGTGACAGCATGGCAGTCAAGCAATTGACACAACAGTTACATCGAATTGCGCCGACAACTTCAACGGTGTTACTATTGGGCGAGAGTGGAACGGGAAAAGAGTTGGCGTCGCAGATGATTCACGAGCTAAGTCCGCGAGGCGCTGGGCCGTTTGTGGCCGTCAATTGTGCGGCATTCAACGAGTCGTTGTTGGAGAGTGAGCTATTCGGGCACGAGGAAGGGGCCTTTACGGGAGCTCAGAGTCGCCGGTTGGGACAATTCGAGCGGGCGCATCGCGGGACGATTTTTCTGGACGAAGTTGGAGAGATGAGTCTGGCGTGCCAAGCGAAGTTGCTGCGAATATTGGAGGGACATCGGTTCGAACGTGTGGGGGGGGTGGAATCGATCGGCGTGGATGTTCGCATTGTGGCGGCGACAAATCGCGACCTGAAGCAGATGGTCGATGCGGGAGAGTTCCGTGACGATCTCTACTATCGCCTTCGAGTGATTGAGGTATCGCTCCCTCCGTTGCGTGAACGAGGTGACGATATTCTGTTGTTAGCCGAGATGTTTCTCGTCGAGTTTCGGCAGAAGACTGGGCATGGCCCTGTCCGGTTTTCGACGCAGGCGATCGAAGCGATTAGGCATTATGCCTGGCCGGGGAATGTCCGCGAATTGCGCAATGCCGTGGAGCGGGCGGTAGTGCTGGCGTGTGGCGATGAGGTCGGGATCGGCGATCTAGCGATCCTTCAGGATCCGTCGTCGGTGCAACGGCACGGTTTGATTTCGCTGGCGGACGCCGAGCGCCGGCATATTGAATACGTATTACACCGCTGCGACGGCAACAAGACGCAGGCCTGTCGAATCCTTCGGATTGGGCGAGGGACGCTGTATAGCAAATTGCGTGAAGTTGAGTAGCTAGGTGAAGTAGTCACTATCGCGACCTTGACTCCCTATGCGTTTGATCGCGTCGGCCGTTTCAGCGGCGAAGGGGCTTTTTGAAAAACTCTTGCGAAAGGTACGTCTGGGGTGTTGACATGTATAGATGTGAGGTGATATGTATAGGATGTCACTAGGAACAATTGTATCGGTTGTGGCGATTCGAGCGTGTGGCTTGGGTTGTGGGCTGAGCGGTTTTCAGGGAGGTGCACAGCGATGTCAAGATGAGTCAGGGCAAAGGTGTTTGGGCCGGGGCGCAAGGGTTTGTGTCACGTTTATGGTCAGACGGTGCGACGTCAGCGACTGATGGGGAGGTGTGAGGAGGCGGGGCGTACGTACGATCATCGTCGGGAGTGGGTGAAGGAGCGGTTGGAGTTTTTATCGCAGAATTTTGCGAGTGATGTGTTGTAATTCCGCGGCGTTTCCGCTTGTCGCTTGACAAACCAAGTGAATCTGGTCCGCAAAGTGTTCGGCAGCCTATCGCGTTGACTTGTCCTCCGGTATTCCCTCAATCCATTGCTTAATGAGATCAACTGCTTCCGTATGGACCAACCCGCGCGCCAGGTTTGGCATCCGAACACCCGGTTCCTGAGACAAAAGACGATAGAGAAGTATCGATTCGTCGGGTTTGCCAGGGACCAGGTCGAATCGGCGACCGCCAGACCCACGACCTGTCGCGACGGGAGATTTCCAAACACCAAACTTTTCACGGTGCCCCTGCACGATGCGCAAGTCCAGTCCCGCTGAGGCCGCCGATCCCCCAGGGCGATGGCAGTGAGCACAATTTACTTCCAGGTACGCTCGCGCTCGCTCGTCCGTCCCCAGCGCCTTGTCATCAAACGCAGCCAATTTTGGAATCGCCGACCAATCTTCTGGCAAGGATCGGAGTTTTCCGTGGGCTTGCCAAAGTGACAGCTGATTTCCCTCACCCCCTGGCGAGTCACGATTCAAATTCCGAGCGGTCGGACCAAGTGGCACAAACTCGCCATCGTCGCTGTGGCACGTGATGCACTGATTTGCATTCGGGATCGGATAGGCGTGGGGCACAATCGTTCCTGAACTATCGGTTGCCTTGACGGAAAGGACCGCTCCACCAAGTGCGAGCATCGCGTCCGTTTGTTCATCGTTCCAGACATACGAGAAGCCGTACCACCGATCGCCAATTCGCGTTTCAATTCGTGTCTCAAGCAATCGCAATCGTTGTCTCGTCTCGTTGTGTTCCAGCTTCACTTGCTCATCTTCGACCCACGGATACGCAAACGTCTTTGCAATGACGGTACCCGGCGGAAAGGAAAAGACTTCTGCCGTTTCGAAGTCCATTGCCCGCCCCTTCGGCAACTTGATGAAGCGGTACTTGAGTGTATAGTCCGAGAACAACGCCGTATTGAGCTCGTAGGGCAACACGTCGTCGCTCGGCACCTGCCGATGCAGCGGTTGATTGAACAGATTCCACTGCGACAATAGCCGCGGTGCCTCATGATAAACCTTCGCGGCTGNATTCTCGTGAGAAACCTGGTCCGGAAAGCTAGGCAACTCGACCCCTGGAACCGCCGCGCGTTTGCTGCTGTATCCCGAAGCATCTCGCTCAACACGATATTTTCCCGTCAGTAGATTCCCCGGTGTCAGCTGATCCAAATGTAGATCAACAAAAGTCGCGGCCCCATTATTGGCGACATGCAATCTTCGTTCTTCCGGTAACTTTCCATCTGTCGCGTATTTGGGATTTAAGTCGCCGCTGTAGATGATGTCCGGAAACGTTCGCCCAAGGACGGGGGTCAATACCGTGGTAATGGCACCCGTCGGCTTGGCCCCTCCTCGCCCAATCCGGTTACCACGGATTGTGATCGCTTCCGGATAAGCGTCGTACCTGTCGTTTCCGATTGGCCGTTGCGTGATATGAAAACTCGCGATCAAGACATTGACCGTATCGTGGTCGGCGATGGTATTATCGAAAATGTCGACGTCGTCGGTTGCTAACACCATCATACCCGTGCCGGTTGGTACGTCGGAAACCATCGTCCCGGCCGGTGCAAAGTTCAGCGTGTTGTTGTTCGTCACGGTGTTTTGATACACCCGTATGTTGCCCCCGTTAACGACATTCAGTCCCGGCAGGTCGAATACGAGCAAGCCACCCGTATTGTTTGTAGCTCGATTATCGTAGACATCGGCCCCGATCGTGTTTTCGATCTCGATGCCGGCCACATTAAATTCCGCGAAGCAATCTCGCACGATCACATCGTGGCACTGTCCGACATAGATACCGGCGTCAGACGCCCCTTTGGCATAGCACCCTTCAACCAGTACGTTCTTGCATTCAACCGGATAGATTCCATAGGCGCCATTGTCGCTTTTGGGCCCGTCGGTCCATTCGACATGCACGTTGCGTAACACTACGTGTTCCGACTGATGGACCTTAATGGCGTTCCCCGCAGTGTCTTCGATCCGCAAATCCTCAAACGTCAGGGCCCGGCCTTGAGCTAAAATTCCGCCCGCGCCAAATCGCTGGCCGCGAAACGACAGGATCGTCTTTTTCGCCCCGCGGCCGCGCAATGTTACATGTTCAGCATGCAGTGTCAGTTCGGTGTCGAACTCGTATCGTCCCTCTTCGAGCTGAATGACATCGCCCGGTTGAGCATCGATCATGATCTCGATCAGCTGGAATTGCGCATCGTCTCCTGGCTGAACGACACGGACTTGTGACGCCAGCGATGGTTGACCGATGCCGGTGGATACAGAAACGCCGGCAGCGTAGATCGCGATTAGCAGGACCTGTCGCGTTGTAACGGTCGCTAGCGGATCGGGCGAGGACTGTCGCATGTTAAAACCATCCCATCATTCTACAGAGTACGTAGGTGCAAGGAACGTCCGCGACGACTGCATGAACCCATTTGCGGATCGTCTATTATTAGCTCGTTGGATGTCGATTGGAATCGGCCTAGTTGTCGGATTGTTCAGCGTCCTTCGAGCGGATATTGCCGAACATGTGTCCGCCAACGTCACCGTGCTGCCACGTGCCGACATAGCGGTCACCGTGAAACAGGACTCGGGCTGAAAACGTCCCCAGACCGGGTATTGTCAAATCGTCAAGTGTCAGTACCGGCGTCGTTTCCGCCCACTTGACCTTGAGGAGCAATGGCACTGTCACGTCGTGGTCGCCGTACTTTATTCTGGCATTGAATGTCCATCGATCACCATCGTATTTTTGCACTCGCCCAATTTCATATCGTTCTTCTTTGCCCGTCGACAGATCTCCGCTCCCGTCGATCGTGAACCGTCCGACGAGTATGGAGTTTGTCAAACGTTCGGCGAAATCCTTTTCTGCCGCCGCTTGGGGATCATCCGCGGATGGCTGCCTGTCAGAGACCCGGTTCGTGACGACGGGCGGGTCGTCGGCCACTGCATGTTCATTGGCCGAGGAAACAGCTATCAGCATTGCGACAACGGTGACCGGCAGCCAACGGGCAAACCGTCTCAAATGATCGTTCATCATTTCGTCCCTTCATGCAACGTATCAAAACGATGTCGCTCGGCAAAACCCCCAGCGGAGAGGCCTTTCGCGTATTGCGACACGGCCATTATGACACAGCGGTCAGCGATCGACAATTGTTGAAGCTCGCCATGGGGACCATTTGAAAAAATAGCCCAACCGCGGTAGACTTGTCCCTTTCTTTCTCAAGATGAAGTCCGATTCCAAAACCGGACCATAATAGTACAGGATGGAACAAACAATGACGAAACGCAGGTGTCGTTGGGGGATCATGGGCACGGCCGGGATCGCGCGAAAGAATTGGCAAGCGATTGCCGATTCGGGCAACGGAAAGCTGGTCGCGGTCGCCAGTCGCACGCAGGCCAAGGCCCAACAATTTATCGATGAGTGCCAGGGACAGGTGCCACATCCTCAAGTTCCAGAGGCGGTGGAAGGATACCAGGCGCTGCTCGACCGGACCGACATTGACGCGGTGTATATTCCCCTGCCGACCGGTATGCGATGTGAATGGGTCGTCAAGGCTGCGGCGGCGAGTAAGCACGTGCTTGCGGAGAAGCCCGCAGCCAACAATGCAGCGGAGGTAAAGCAAATGATCGACGCCTGCGATGAGCACGGCGTTCAATATATGGATGGTGTGATGTATATGCACACCGAGAGGCTGAAGCGAATGCGAGATGTTATTGATGACGGGCACAGCATCGGAAAAATCAAGCGCATCTCGGCTGCCTTTTCGTTTTGTGCTCCCGACGAATTCGTGGCACAGAACATTCGTGCCAACAGCCAGCTCGAGCCGCTCGGCTGTCTGGGCGACCTCGGTTGGTACACCGTGCGTTTTGCTCTCTGGGTGATGAATTGGCAGATGCCGAAAAGGGTCTGCGGCCAGCTACTTGACGAGGTTCAGGGGCCTGGCAGCCCGGAATCGGTTCCGACCGAGTTCTCGGGCGAGTTGTTTTTCGAGGGAGGCGTCTCGGCTAGTTTCTATAATGCGTTTACCGCAGAAAACCAACAGTGGGCGCACATCAGCGGTTCTCGCGGTCTGTTAACCGTCAATGACTTTGTCCTCCCCTACCTGGGCAATACTTTGCGGTTCGAGGTATCCAACGCGGTGTTCGATCAGCGGGGATGCGTGTTTACGATGGAAGACTATACGACGCAACACGCGACTCGCGAATACAGCAACAACGCTCCTTCGGCCCAGGAGGCGAACTTGTTTCGCAATTTCGCAGCAAACGTGTTGAGCGGAAAAGTGGACGCACATTGGCCCAAGATTACGCTTCAGACCCAACAGATCCTCGATGCGTGTCTGGCATCCGCCCGCAATGGGGGTGGGGTAGTGCAACTCGCATCGACATAGCCTTGCGTGTCTCGCGTGAGGTCGAAATGCAGAGTCGAGCAGAGTGCTCCTCAAGTTGCAGGTGCCTGGATGATGTTCGCAATGAGCGCCGGCCTGCTGCTGCGCCGCAAAGAGGATCTTATCGCTCACCGACCCGTCTCCTCGTACAGCGGCAGGTGGCGATAGTGGACTTCGAGCGATAACAGGTTCATCGTTGTGACGTAGATGCGTCCCGCATGTGGG
>JAGQPD010000197.1 GCA_020426865.1 Planctomycetales bacterium | reverse complement strand
TCGAGCGGCCCCATTACTGTCACACACGCGTCGGCGACGCATGACATTTTGAGTTTGCAGAGCGCCGAGAATCTTGTTATCTCCGGTGGCACGTTGCGTGTCGGTTCCGGGGGAGGTTCCATCGAGGGCAATCTGAGTTTGACCACGCCCAGTGCCTCACTTGTATCTCGTACTGGCATGTTGACAGTCAACGGCGCGTTGCAACTTTCTGCTGGCATACTTCGCGCGCAGTCCGGCGGTCATTTGCTCTTTCCGTCGCTAACCACCTTTACGGCAACAAATTCAGGGGGGAGATTCGAGGCGGAAGGGAGCGGCAGCAAAATCGATCTCGCCAATCTGACAGGTTTTTCAGGAGGAACGGGGATTGGGACGGTGGTTTCCGCAAGCGGCGGCGCACTTGTTGATATACCACAAATATCTTCGATTACCGTTGGTGCAACAACGTTTGATGCCATAGGCGCAGGGAGCACCATTGATTTGAGCGGCCTTACGAATTTTTCTGCCGACAACTTCGCATCCAATCGACGTCTACGCGCCGAGCAAGGCGCGCGGATCATTTCTCCAAATCTGGCGACCTTGGGGCGCGTCCGAGTCGAATTGGGTGGTACCACGTCATCGATCGATTTGGGCAAGGTTACAAAGGTCGACGAGGCGACCCTGCAAGCTTTTGCAGGAGGGCAAATGGCTATTCCCATGACCACCACGATCGCCGGCACGACCTCCGGATCGTCCTTGCTCTCAGACGGTACAGGATCGCTTTTGGATCTCAATTCGATTACCAGCTATTCAGGCGGTACGGCACTGGGGTCCGTCATTCGCGCCTCGGCTGGCGGACATCTTGAAATGAAGAACGTCACCAGTATCATGACAGGGGCGACGAGCATCGAATCAAGCGGCGTCGGAAGCGTCATCGACCTGAACAATCTCGTCGAAATCGATGCCGACAATTTTGCGTCGAATCGCCGGTTGCGGGCAGTCGACGGAGGCCAGATTCTGACACCAAACCTCACCACCTTAGGAAGAATCCAGCTGGAAGTGATCGGCCCGACCTCGTCGATCGACACCGCAGACATTATCACGGTCAACCAGACAAGTTTGCTGGCCAGTGGAGGTGGCACGGTGGAATTACCGTTGGTCACCAGTATCGTACACGAAGCGAATAGCGTGACGATTCAAGCCGACGGTGCCGGAAGCCTGATGGATTTGACGAGCGTAACCACGTTCGCCGGCGCAACCGTCGCGGGAACCTCTGTCCAAGCAACTCTTGGCGGCCGGGTTGACCTGTCGAATGTCGTTTCGATTACCGCGGGTGCAACCAGTGTCACAGCCAACGGTCCCGGAAGTGTCGTCGACCTTGCAAAGCTCCAAGAGTTCGCCGCCGATAATCTAGCATCCACGCGATTACTCCGGGCAGCCAATGGAGGTCAGATTCTCACACCTGCACTCACAACAATCGGACGCGTTCGAATTGAACTCGATGGTCCTACGTCGTCCATTGATCTAACAAGCACAACAGACATTGATGAGGCGAGCCTCTTCGCCCGAGGCGGCGCCAGCTTGGAACCGTCGGCGGTCACCAGCATGGTTCACGGATCTTCCGGAGCAACGGTAGAGGCCGACGGAGTCGGTAGTCTCGTCGATTTGTCTGGTATAACGGCGCTTTCAGGTGGAACCGTTGTCGGCACGACCGTTCGCGCCTTCAATGGTGGTCGAGTTGATCTGACCGGCATCACGAGTATCACGGCCGGGGCCATCGATTTTGTCTCTAGTGGCGCCGAAAGCGTCCTCGATATTAGCAACGTAACCGAATACGCCGCCACCAACATGGCATCCAGTCGACGGATTCGTGGGGAGGGCGGCGGTACGGTCATGTTGCGTCCTGCCGGTACCGTGGAACTTACCAATGTGCAGATGTCGGTGACATCGGACGGTTCGATTACTGGGGATACTGTTGCCTTGAACGATGGAACGTTGTTGACCGGGACGGGTACGATTCAAACAAGTATTGTCAATCGCGCAGGGGACATACGACCGGGGGATGCCGTCGGTGAAACGTCGATCGGCGGCGATCTGACTCAGGAATCGGCCGGAAGAATCAT
>JAGQPD010000196.1 GCA_020426865.1 Planctomycetales bacterium | reverse complement strand
GTCTCGTGCCTGTTGGATTCGTGCGGGTGATTCGTCGGCCAAGTCCATCGTGTCTCGCGACATGTCGGTAAATACATGTTCGATCGGCGCACTGCCTACAATTCCGCGAGAGTATTCCGCCAATCGCTGTGCCCGTTCCGCAACCGATAGCTGTGCCATGTTGTTATTCCTTTTTTTCGTGGGATGGTCTACGTTTGAAAACTGATGTGAAATTGCTGATTGATCTTTGGAAACGCGACCACTCGTTCGGCGGCCTCCATGTTCAACGGACCATAGATGTGCGGGTAAAGCCCACCCGTTGCCGGTTCCCACTTAAGTGGGGAAATCAGCTTCGTCTTGCGAACAACAACTACAAACACTGTTGGAAATCCAGAGTAATACTTGTTTGCCACACGCGTCAGTTGGTCCTTCGGCGACGCGTGAATGAATCCTTCAGTTCGTAACGACTCCGGTGAGTAGCTGCCGGAAGCCGTTGCTTCCTGCAACGTGTCATAGGACATCAATACATAAACAAACGGATCACCTTGGTCGGCGTACATGCGTCGAAAGATCGCCGTCAACCGTTGCTGTTCCTCTCCCTGATAGACGTGCTGTACGGCGAACCTACCGGTCACACTTTCAGCAGTCCGCGTCTGCTGAGTAACTTGAATCTCCGCCAGCGCCGTCCAGTCGGATCTGGTGAGCCAAATCGGGATGTCGTCAAAAAACACACGGCTGCCAGTTTTTTCGAACAGTAGTTCTTGGCCGATCGTTAGATCACCATACGCATCGCTGCGCAAAATCGAGTTTAGTTCAACGTGAAATCCCATTACGCAGCTCCTTCTTCCGCGAAGCGAAAATTGGGCGCGTAGTTACCATCTTTCCCTTCCATCGGTACCTGCATGATCTCTACGGCCAACGTCGGCATGGCGTCCATCATCAATTCCAACGCCCGGTGCAACGCCGCTTGACTACCGTTGTCCCACGCCGACTGCAAATGTCGCAACGTCGACGAATAAAGCCGATCAGAACGCACCATCTTGTCCCAGACATTTGCCGGTACCTGCGATTGACGATACCCACCATCCGGCACGCGCGCAACGGCCCAGCACTCTGGCATGTCCAGTTGCTCGCCGCTGTGCACCCACCGTCCATCGCTTTCTCTTATCAAACGCCGCCCAACTGCCACCTCTTTAAAGCGATAGTAATGAGCGAGTTCGCCAGTCACTGGGTCGTTCACGAGTTCTTTGGTGCCTTCGCCCTGGTCTTTGATCACCTTGATTGCTGCGGATACCTCGTCGAGGTTACCGATACTCTTGGGGACATATGTTCCGTCGGGATGCTGTGACTCGCCAAAGTAGCCCTGGACTTGTCCGTCGCGAGATATTTCAGGATGAACGTCGTGAAAGGCACTTTCGATTGCATCGTAAAACGCTCCAATGCGAGGGAACGTCTCCATGTCGCCGACGCGTTCGGTGTGACTGATGTCTTTTTCAGGCTCTTCGATGGCCATGAACGCCTCCAAAGCATTCCGCGTAAGGCCACTCAGGCACACGGTCAACTCGGGCTTTACGCCGCCTGGCATTTTTGCTGGATACCGCGGCACCACGCTGGCGTCAGCAAGTTTTGGTCGGCCACCGATGGACTTCAGCATGTTGCACACCAGGCTCATATGCAACATTTCTTCGATGACGACCTCGCGAATTGCGATCGCGACCGGATCACGGTAGTCCTTGATCGACCAGAGCGCAGTCAAATACGGAGGGATCGTAAAGAACTCGAGTTGTATCGCGGATTTCAAGGCTCGCTTTAGCCATTTCAGATCGCGACGTTTGCGAGGCATTTCCAGGGCATCGCGAATACTCATGACGCCCTCCTTAGGCCGTTCAAATGATCGCCCAAACGAGTGGCCAGCGCTGTCAGCGTTAGCGTAGGGTTAACAGCCGCTCCCGTCGGAAACACAGCGTTGGAACAGATCCAAAGATTTTCGACGTCGTGGACTTGCAGATTACGGTCAACGACGCTGTCGGCAGGACTGCTACCCATGCGGCACGTCGAGGCCGCATGATCTCCCCGTTGGGTCCGTACGGCGGACACAGCAATCTTGGCCCCCATTATTCGGACAATGCGTTCCATGATTGCCAACCGCGTGGCCGCTCGATCTCTAAAGTCTGTATTGCGCGAAAAATTAACTTTCGTTTGCGGCATTCCTGCACGATTGCGCCCTTCCCCAACGGTCACACGATTGTCAAAGTTGGAAAACTCTTCCATGAACCCTTGCAATTCAAATTCCATCGGTCCGATCGACGCACGATTGATTTCGACGCGACGCTTTCCATTGATCATCATTGAGGCCAAATCCAAGCTCGGCCGACTGCGGTCTTTGAACAAGAAGAGTTTGCCTTGCGGCTGCTCGTCGGGCGAATCGTAGTGTCGCGACATAAGCGTGGGGAAATCCAATTCTTGATTCCAGCGATTTGCATTCGACGGGAATGCGGCCCGCACGTGCAAGAATGGATGAGAAATGAGGAACCGTCCGACCAGGTCAAAATCGTTACCGATTCCGCTGGGCCAGTATTGCGATTCGGAACGCTGGAGCAACTTCGGCGATTCGTATGAGCCGGACGCAATGACGAACTTCTCGGCCTCGATCCTCGAAATATCTCCGCTCTTGGGATCGCGGATTTCAATCGCACGGACGCTCCTTCGATCGCCACAAACTAACCGCTCGCACGGGGAATCAGGGAACATCCGGAGATTCTCGTATTGCGGGTTCGCTTCCATTGCGTCCCACATGTATGCTGCTGTAAACCGAGCACCAAACGGGCAATAGCGGCAGGTACCTGTCGTCATACATTTGCGAAACCGCGCCATCGGCATGTGGCCATAGGAAATGCCTTCATTCTCAAACGCGTGGATCATCGGGCGGTCAGCGACAACGAACGGAAAAGCGTCCAAGGGATATTCCGAAGAACGTCGAGGATTCACCTTGCCGTGTGAATCCTCGGCCTTGCCAGAGACTCCCAGCAAGTGTTCCGCGAGGCCATAGTAGGGCTCCAATTCGTCGTAGCTGATCGGCCAATCGGCACCGCGTCCCGTTCGGGAACACGTCTGAAAATCCTCTTCCTTGAATCTTAGCGCCCAACCGCCCCAATGTACGGTTGATCCACCACGCCCCATCAAGCGTGATTCCTGAAACACCCACGTCTCGTCGCCGACCGATTGATTCTCACGACCTAAGGCTAAATCGTGGTACTTCTCATAGGGATTCTCGGCCGTCGAAACAAAGTCCCACCACCTGCGCCGATCCTTCAAAGGGACACGTGGGCCGGCTTCGATCACGGCAATCGACGTCTTGGGATCCGCCTCGAGCAGTCGTTGAGCCACCACGGCACCAGCGACACCCGATCCGACGATCACGCATTGGTAGTTGCTGTCTCGATTGCTCATTGCTTGCCTTCGAAAGTGCGATAGGGGCGCTGCGAACGGAATCGGGATCCCGAGACAAAACCGCCGTAGTTCTTGCCGCCGTAAGCCCGGAAGCCGCCAGAACTTACGTAGACCCTTATAAATTCGTCAACGACCAGTTTCTTGACACGGTAAAGTTCGGTCAGCGGATCAGCCGAAACCTCCGGGTCGAAAAACAGATAGTCATACATTTGAGCGCCATGCACGCGACGCAACTGGCCAAACAACCGGCACGCTAACCGATAAACCGGCAAATACGACGGCGAATGGACACACTTTTCATGAATAAATTCGCGCCAGCGACTGTCCATTTCCTCCGGGCGAGCGGCATCGCTCCCCCAAGTATCATGGATCGCCACGAACAACTGCCACAACTCGCGCCGCTGCTCGTCGCCAAGCGAATCCGTCGTATCCTGCAATTCGGTTCCCACGAATTGCTCCAGTAGCTCTTGACTCTCGTGCCACATCACACGGTTCCTCGTTCATGAGTTGTCTATCGTGAGAGCTGCGATCGATGGCGGCGACGTCAGCGAAAAGTCGCTGGCAAGTGCCATGCGCCACATATGTGGCATTCCTCTTGTTTTGACACGCCCGAGGCGAGGATTCTAACAATGTCACAACCACATTTCAATAACCTCAGGCGATTTTTTGGGGGGGGGAACGACAATTGGAGATGATGCCGAGTCTCGACATGTGGAGCAGTCCCCTTCGCCCCACCATTGCGCCCGTCAAATGTCAGAAACACGGACACACAAACTCACAATTTTGCGCTAATGCGCAACAACCAGCGACGCGACAATGTGGAAAACGTGTCGAGACAATCACCGGCATCTCGCCTGGAACATCAAGCCGCCCTACGTTTGCACGGCTTGATGTTTCATGCGTCTGGCGAATCCGAATTTGAATTCTCAGGTATTGAGAAAGGCAGCGATCAACGTAGAATCGATAGCTACCAACGTCGTGTCCAATACGATCAGCAACCACACCCCAATGTGATCGCAATCCCAGTTGACAACGGACCTGCTACGACAGGCATGTTTCACCACTGTGTCACCTCCTTTCAGAAACCTCCCCACGAATGGGCGACGTTCGCCAAATAGGTAACGGCAAGCGTTAGAATGGATTGGTACGCCACGGCCAGAAACCTTGCGCGGGCTGCCTCGCAAAGTTGATCAATCGACTCTTGGCGCGTCGCGTCAGCCAGCATTCAGATCCGTGCAGCGATGAAACATGCAGCGATGATGGATCGACGGATGCCGCGCTAAAGAATCGAAGGCGTTGGTTGCCAGATTGCCTTTACTTGCCAGCAAGTACCGACGGCATAAGGGATTCGGACAGTGGCTGGAGACAACTACTGAGATAACATCGTGGCCGCCGCTGACGAGGAAGCGTTCGTTCCCAGCTTGGGCGATGGAGCAGAGTGTAAAAGACTCTTTGCTTGGTTGATTCGATGGGGCGTTTGCCTCTTTCAACGCCAACGCGAAAGAATGCACAGTCCAATTCTGGCTCTCCAGTTCTGGCTCTCCACCTCTGGCTGTGGAGCCATGGTGCACAGTGGGTGCGCTGGCTGACTGCCACTGAAATGAGGGCCTGGCAAGCCAGGCGGAATGGGCGGCTTGGGAGGACCTGGCGACTTCCGAAAGCCTGACGATCAACGGCTGCTGAGCCGTCGGGCGACCTAACCGGCGGCAACGGTGGTGCCGGCAAGGGTCATGGTGGCAGAGTTTCGTCGCGAGTTTTTACTGACAGCATTTAACCGCTGGGAACCGGGGTTTAGTGCCGCAACCGACTCTGCGTCAATAAAACACGCAATGTGCTCCGACTCACCACACCGATGGTTTGGGGGCGATATTGGGGATTTAGGCAAGATTTGCCTTTTGGTGAGCGGTTATTTATTGGTTGCAGCACTCGTTGCATTCGTGGCGTTTCGGTAGGTTGGTACTCAAGATTGAAGGTCACGGAAATGCCGGTTGGCCCCAATTGGCCCCAATTGGGGCCACGCTGGAGCTCGCGTCTGCTGGCGATCGGCCCAGCGAAACCAAGCGGATCATGCCGAAGTATTCGTTTTTGCCGCGCGCAAATTTCTTGTGGCCGTCGTCATTCCGATGTAGTTTGGCACTAAGCGCAGTTAGAGAAAAGGCCAACGGGTGCCGATGAAATAAGTGAGGTACTGGCCTTGTCTTGGCATGCCAAACACCTCTATGATTCTACAACTAACGATGACAGTCTCGCAGTCGCTTTGGAGGTATTCAAGTGGCCGATTCGACCGATGGACGGGAATTTGGAATTCGGATCCGCAGCAGTGCCGAAGACCCTCGAGTCATGATGTACCAGGGTGGTTTCGAAGTGACGATACAAAACTCAGGTCCAGCACCGTCGCGATTTCCGTTCGTGGTTCCATCTTTTATCCGACGTCCCTCGGCGAGCAACTCTCAGTCGCAAATCCATCCCGACGAAGATCAAGCTTGGTAAGCACTTTGCCGTAGCAGCTACTTTTCCCCCGAGTTGAATTGGGTATACTACGTCCACTCATGTGACGTACAATTGCCTTTCCTTGGGAGATACCATGCGGTCTGTTCTCATCATGGGTGACCGGCGAATGCATTGGGTCACCGGCCACCCGCCATTAGCTACATCACCGATCATCTACGGCGGCGTCGATTTGATGCGAAACGCTATCGAAAAGATGCTCGAAACGGTGAGGTCGGTTTCGTCACCGACGCTGTGGTCTTCCCGACTGGAATCCGAAGACAAGTACTGTTGGAACGAACCGCTTGGTAACTCGCACCAAGGAGTGTTACGGTGGGAAATCAAGAAAACGCCTGTCGACGGCATGAACAAGGTGCGATATTGCCTGAAAAACCGACGGGCCATTGGAAGAATTGTCCTTCCACGGATGGAGGACCAACTCGTGGCCCGACTGCTACTTGGTGGATTCCAGAGTTGCCAAGATCGTTGGCGATCGGACAGTCGCTTTAATGGCGACTTCTTTAACAAGTTGATGTATGAGTATCACCGAAAAATCTTCTTCAAAACGCCAAGCACAGGCGTCTTGTCGGAGACCCATTGGGACAATTCAAAGGCTGGCCTATGGACGACAGACGAATTCCAACAGATCATCGCGAAGCGAAACGAAGTTGATGCGGGCGACGGGGACGAGATTCGATACTGCAAGACTAGTTTACGACAAGTATTCGCGTTGATTACCCAGGCCTTCGAACCATTACTTCCCAATCGCGATGGATGCTTGCGGCTATCTCATGCAGTCCCGGACGTAGTGGTTTTTGACGACTTAGGACTGCAAGTAGGAAAGCTGAAGTTCTCATTGCCGAAGAAAGAGTCTTGTCCAGTTTCGTCTCCGATTGCGTTTTTCAACACAGATGGAATGAAGTACTTCGAACATGTTCTTTGCGAATACCTTGCGCATTTGCGATTCGATGAGGTCGGTCGGTACGAGGACTTCCTTGCTTTGTATAAAAGCCGAGCCTGTCTCACAGAACACGCTCTTCAGTTCGTCGTCGCTCGTTTGTATGCCTTGGCCAATTCAGTAGCTGAGCGAGGCGACCAGTGTCCCGCTGAGCCGGC